>CAZASJ010000025.1:0-10523 GCA_964487735.1 uncultured Bacteroidales bacterium
CCTTACTCCGGCATTACTGCACTGGATGTAATAATATCCCTTTTTACTTTTTTCACCAATCCCTGCAATACATTGCCCGGGCCAACCTCAATAATCTCAGTGGCTCCATCTGCAATCATGTTTCTGGATATCTGAGTCCACCGAACCGGGGAGGTAAGCTGGGCGATCAGGTTTTTCTTGATGATTTCACTATCGTTCACCGATTGTCCTGTAACATTCTGATATATGGGACAAATACCAATGTTAAACTTTGTTGCTTTGATGGCCTCAGCGAGTTCATTGCCTGCAGGTTCCATAAGAGGTGAATGGAAAGCACCTCCCACTTTCAGAGGGATCACCCTTTTTGCTCCGGCTGCTTCAAGAAGTCTACATGCTTCTTCAATTCCTTTAATACTACCGGAGATGACGAGTTGTCCGGGACTATTGTAATTGGCAGGGACAACAATCTCATCAATATTTTTCAGGATGTTTTCTACTTCCTGATCTTCCATCCCAAGCACGGCTGCCATTGTTGAAGGCTCAATTTCACAAGCATTCTGCATAGCCATGGCCCTTTTATAAACAAGACGCAATCCGTCTTCAAATGAAAGTGTTTTATTGGCAACAAGGGCAGAAAATTCTCCCAGAGAGTGACCTGCAACCATATCTGGCTGAAAATCTTCACCTAAAACCCTTGACAGTATCACCGAATGAAGAAAAATGGCTGGTTGAGTAACCTTTGTCTGCCTGAGATCTTCATCCGTACCATCAAACATAAGATTGGTGATCTTGAATTTCAGGATTGAATTGGCCTTTTCAAATAATTCTTTAGCCAATCCTGAACTATTGTAAAGGTCCTTGCCCATCCCGGGATATTGGGCACCCTGACCCGGAAATACATATGCTTTCATACCGTTTCTTTATATCTTACCTCAACCCAGCAACTAATTTAAATTGAGGGAGCAAAAATAGGAATATTATTAAAACTGACAATTGTATATTTCAAATCTATATGTGTTTGAAGATTGGGGCTAAGAAGGTAAATCAGATGATTAATTTAAAACTCAAAACCTGTCCTGAACGGCAGCCTCAGGGCCCAAAACTCAAAACTTACCCTATTCTGACTTCTGAATAAAGTCTTCTGGTATTTTAAGCTCAGAAACGTTGATCCGGACAACACTAGTTTATAATTCCAACCTTAATGCAGATCCATTCCCAGCAAGTTTATAAATTCAGCCCTGGTTTCCTGTCTCTTGAAGGCCCCGGTAAAATCTGAAGTCGTCGTTACGGAATTTTGCTTGGCCACTCCCCTCATTACCATACAAAGATGGGTAGCTTCAATAACAACCGCAACACCCAATGGATTAAGCGTATTTTGTATGGCGTCCTTTATCTGTGTTGTAAGCCTTTCCTGTACCTGCAGGCGCCTGCTGTAAGCTTCAACAACCCTTGGGATCTTACTCAAGCCGGTAATGTATCCGTTAGGAATATATGCCACGTGTGCCTTGCCGATAAATGGGATCATGTGGTGTTCGCACATTGAGAATAGATCAATATCCTTAACAATGACCATTTCTCTGTAATCCTCTTTGAACTTTGCTGAGTTCAGGATCTCTTCCGGATCAGCATCATTCCCATGCGTGAAATACTGTATAGCCTTGGCAACCCTCATTGGGGTATCCACCAGACCTTCCCGGTCGGGATCTTCTCCGATGAGTTTAAGTATCTCGTAATAATGCTCTTTCAGCTTTTCGAGCTTTTCAATATCAAAACGTTCTATCTTTTCGTAATCCAACATATTGCAATGGTTTCCTGGGGTTTATTACTTAAATATTATTTTCTTTCTTTCGGCCTTTCAAAGTTGTTCTGTCGATTGATACTAAGAAGGGAAACAACTTCCACAACCGTATAAACCACATAAAGAACAAAAAATGCAATGATAAATGCCCTGCCATCCTCTTTGTTTATCAGAGCATATACGATCATGATTGTCATATAGCCCAACAGTTTGACCAATGTAGTAAGCATGAAAGCATTCACAAACCTTGCGGGTCTTTTTTCTAAAGCTTTAAGCATGAAATGATACATCATCAGTGTAGCCAAAAAGAAAAATCCCAACAAGAACGGAAAGGCCTTTGTATAATACTCATTTGGGATACTCCAATATATCAAAGCACTGATGCTGGCCACAACCAGGGTTGTAACGATCAGGGCCCTGAGAAATGCGTAGAATGCCTTTTTATAGTTCATTTTAGGAGGTCTTTAATTACTGTAAAAATCGCCAGAACGACTCCAAGTATGGTTAATATCAAGGTGAAGACAGGAAAGGACAATTCAAGCCATCTGTCGAGCTCACGACCACCAAAGACACCGACCAGAATGATAGCGAGCATCTGAAAAGCAATGGAGGTATACCTCGCATATGCATTAAGCGCCTTTTTCTCTTTCTTTGGGGTTTTCATTAGGGGCAGTTTTTTCTACCCTGGTTCCTGCATTTGACTCACTCATATTGCAGGTACCTGAGAATTTAGCTCCTGGCTCAATTGACAATTTGCTTGTAGTAATATCTCCTGATATGTTAGCCGTAGCCTTTAGAGTTAATAATTCAGATACTGTAAACTGTGCATTTACTTTTCCTGAAACATCGGCGCTCTTGCAAACCACTTCTCCCTCCACATTTCCTGTTTGCCCGATCACGATCTTCCCTTTCGATTGAATTGATCCCAGAAGGGTCCCATCGATCCTGAAATCTCCATTCGACTGAATATCACCTTTAATGGTAGTGCCTGCGCCAAGCATATTCACCGATTGTGTTTCGCCATTGGTACTTTTAGCCATTTCTTTAGTTCATTTAGTTATTCGGTAATTTAAGATATTTGATCTCAAAGAACCTCATGTATAAGTTTACATTTTTATCCTTGTAAAAGATGGGGTAATTCTTCATTGAAATCACGGTTTCGGTATAATTCCCACTCCCAAGGTCAGAGAATACGTACTCATCACCACTTGTAGCTTTCATATACGATAATGCCTCTTTGGCATCGGCAAAATTTCCGACCGTGATCATATAACGGTTTTCATCAAGCAATACACTATTGATTGTAAGTTCTTTTAGACTGAAATATTTTTTATTATGATCAGATAACTTCACCTTCATGGCATTTAACTTAACCGCCTGTCGTTTCACAACCAGCATGTATAGATGAATACCGGCCGGATCGTATTCATAAGGCGATTTTAAAACTGTATCAGCCTTTACCTGTGAAGCAGAGCTTCCTCCTGCAAGGTCGGGCCTGTCCCTTGAAATTACATTTAGCAGTTCCTGAGCCAAGGGTTTCACTTCACTTTGAGGATAGTTGGTAACAATGCCTTTCAAGGCCACGGCAAGAGAATCTACAATATCAACCTTGCCGATCGAAAGCGCCCTCAGGTAAAGGAATTTAGGAATCAATTCTGCTGTGTCACCATAAAGGTTCACTGCCATGTCGGCATTGCCGATAACCATAAAATACTGCCCGCTTTCAAAGGCCTTGTAGGTTTTTGAGTACAAGGATGTCAATGCCGATTCCTGGGCCTGCAATGTTTTATAATACTCAGGATCTATAATGATCTTGGCATAATCACTTTCCGGATAATCCTCAACAATAAGGTTTTTATAGTATTCTGCTAATTCATTGTTCCCCACATCCAGATATAACCTGTAAAGTTGATAATATACCTTTAGCTTATTGGGATCGTTTGGAAATCGCTCCATCAATTCTTCGAAAGCCTCTATTGACTTCTCATAATTATTCAGGCCTTCTGAGTATATCAGTCCCAAATTATAAAATGCAGCAGAAATGGCTTCATCAGATTCTTTAAGATCTTTCTCCGAAAATGGGATATTCTTGAGGTAATATTCCCTGTTATGTGAATCCATGGCTTTGATCCCAAATGTATCCCCGACACTGGCCAGGCTATCCAGTTCCTCATTCAGAAACTCATCCGGCTCAAAAGTTATCACCTGTTTATCTTTTAATCGCCAGAGATCCTCCAGTTTTCTGTTTCCCCATTTTCTTATGAATTCAGAATATCCGTTACTCAGGGCCGTGGAATTATAAAAATACCATTTAGCCCCGCCAATGGGTTGCCCGGTAAATCCACTTTGCCCCTGATCAAAGGATGCCATGTTTTGAGCAAGCTCCTCTTCATCCCGTTTCCGTTGTTCTTCCGCTATAAGGTCCGCAATGATCTTATCGATGATGGCAAATCGCTCTTCTTCCGACATAAAGGCGAGCATCTGCAAACTATCTTCATACTGGATTACCTGTATGTTTGCTACACGGTCAGACAATTTATCTGCTTTTTTCTTGATCGCCTCATAATTAGGATAATCTTCAGGAAGGATGTTGACAGCAGTATCATAATAGGCTTGGGAAAGCTGGTATTCAGGAATGGAAAAATAAATATCCGCCAATTCCAGTGCGGATGTTGATTTCTGATAATTATTTGTAACGCTTCGCGCAACAGACAGCCTCAGGTAATCGATTCCCAGGCTATCCTTCTTATCTTTAAAGGCCACCTCTGCAAGGGCATAATAGATCTGATCCTGAAAATCTAAATTCTTATCATCTCGCAGCATCCTTGTCAGATACTTAATAATGGTTTTACTATCCCCATTATCCGCCTGATAAGCACGTGCCATATTAATTTTGGCCTGAAAAGCCATCTCATATACAGGATTCCTTCTGATTACTTCCCCATAAAGTTTGGAAGCTTCATCCAGAGCCCCATCCTCCTGTAAGATCTGTGCAAGAATAAATCGAGCCCTGGTTTTGATATCTTTTTCTCCGGGGGCGGAGATAGCATCGTACAAATAATCGATCGCAAAATCATAATTCCCTTGCTTCAGGTAATTATCAGCAGATACAAGTGGAAAATCCTGGTAAACGTTCTTCGACATCTTGGCTTCCTCGGCCATGGAACTTTGAAGAAGGTTTAGGAGGGGCTCTGACTTTTCAAATTGCCCAAGTTCAATATACGTTCTGGCAAGCCAGAGCATGGCGTCATATTTGATATCATTATCTTCATACTCCCGCATTACAAAGCTAAATGAGCGCCTTGCACTGAAATAATCCTGTTTGTAAAAATATGCTTTCCCGATCAGCATATAGGCATCATCAATCCAGTTTACGCGTTCTACTCCACCGAATCGCATTGAATGCTTCAGAATGGTCTTTGATCCTTTTTCAATGGCACGATCCAAAAGGGGTGTCACTGCTTTTGATTCAGCCTCCGTTCCATAATTGAACATAGGAATGATCAGGTTGAAGTTATCTTTAATGGCAAGCTTCAGGTCTTTTTCAGCCTCTATCATTGCTTCCTTACCATTCCAGTAAACATTGTAATGAGAAGTAAGATTGTGATATATCCTCCTTGTAAAAGTGTTCTTTTTTGTAGAACAGGAAACCATCACAAAAATGAGAAGCATGAGTATGCCCCCCCCTATATAACGATATGCAGTTTTGCTGACCAAACTATTAAGGAAATTATGTCTGATTAACTGATTTTTTTAATATTTATTATTAGATAGCTGCAAATATAGGGAAAGAATTATGGAAATCATTGCCGGCGCTTCAATTCTTCATAAACTGTTTTCATTTTAAACTTTACAATTATTCAATCATACATTCGTTTTAAAAGGATTGCAATGGTCAGTGCTTTTATTTTTTGCGATATTTGCAAAAGGTCTACTAATAAATTTTAATGGTGAAGAAAAAGAAAACGGATCGCAAATGGTATTCCAAGCTACGTGACAAGTACCGTTTGGTTATCATGAACAATGAAACTTACGAGGAACGATTGTCTTTCCGCCTTTCCAGGTTGAATGTTTTCCTGCTTACCGTCACCATTTCCATTGTCTTGATCACTTTAACGATTTTTATCATTGCCTTCACACCTATCCGCGAGTATATTCCGGGTTATATGGACGTAAACATCCCGGGACAATTATACCGTTTGAACCAACGCACCGATTCGCTGGAAAAAGCACTTCATGCGAAAGATATTTATTTGCTCAATATTAAAAATATTATTGAGGGCCGGGAAATCATTGACTCTATTCCTGAACGCTTGTCTTCCAACATGAATTACGACACCATTACCATCGAATCTTCAACCGAAGACTCTCTTCTCAGGGCTGAATACGATGCCCAGACTGAATACAATCTCTTTTTTCATGAATCCGAAGAATTTTATGAAAGAACATTAAAATTAAGCGACATTGTGTTTTTTACACCGGTAAATGGGATCATCATCAATAAATTTAACCTTGCTGAAAAGCACCTTGGGATTGATATCGCGGCCAGCCGTAAATCAATTGTTAAATCAGTCCTGGACGGAACTGTTATTTTTGCTGACTGGACCACCGAAACAGGGCACACAATCGCTATACAACATGCCGGCAATTTTATTAGCATCTATAAACATAATTCCACCTTGCTAAAAACCATTGGAAACCATGTGAAAGCTGGTGTTCCAATCGCAGTTTCAGGCGATTCAGGTGAACTTAGCAGCGGACCTCACCTGCATTTTGAACTCTGGCATAACGGAACACCTGTTGATCCGGAAGAATACATGATCTTTTAGCATTTCAAATATGAGTAAAAAGCGGATCGCAATTCTTGGTTCAACAGGATCTATCGGAAAACAAACACTGGATATTGTGCGCGTTCATCCCGACAAATTTTCTGTTGAGGTTCTTACTGCCGCCAAGAACAGCCAGGAACTCATTCAACAGGCAAAAATCTTTAAGCCGGACACGGTGGTCATAGCAGATGACGAACAATACGATACTGTAGCCGATGCCCTGGCAGATTATGATATCAAAGTATTTTCAGGCCAGGACTCGATATCCCAGGTAGTTGAACACGGAAATATCGACATGGTACTGAATGCCATTGTTGGATTTGCCGGATTTGAGCCGACAGTCAGAGCACTCCGTGCCGGGAAGCCGCTTGCATTGGCAAATAAGGAATCAATTGTTGTCGGTGGGGATCTTGTCACCCGTCTTGTGAAAGAAAACAGGGGCATCATCATTCCGGTCGACTCCGAACATTCTGCCATTTTTCAATGCCTTGTTGGAGAATCGGCTGATACCGTTGAAAAAATATACCTGACCGCTTCGGGCGGGCCCTTCAGAAAAAAAGACCTGTCGGAATTGGAAAATGTCAGTCCGGGCCAGGCCCTCAATCATCCTAATTGGAATATGGGTGAGAAAATCACGATAGACTCAGCCAGTATGATGAATAAAGGATTGGAAGTAATTGAAGCCAAATGGCTGTTCGGACTGGATCCTGCACAGATTGAAGTGGTAATCCATCCCCAATCGATTATCCATTCCATGGTTCAGTTCCATGACGGATCCGTTAAAGCACAATTAGGCCAGCCGGATATGCGAATACCCATCCTGTACGCCCTTTCATATCCCGGGCGATTGCCTTCTTCTTTTCCGCGTTTTAACATTACAGATTACCCAAGCCTCACTTTTGAAAGCCCTGATTTAAAAAAATTTCGTAACCTTGCACTCGCTTTTGAAGCCATGAAAGCAGGAGGAAATATCCCCTGTGCCATGAATGCTGCAAACGAAATCGCCGTTCAGGCTTTCCTCCGGGAAGAGATCACGTTTCTACAAATGCCCGATATCATTGAAAAGAGCATGAATATGATTCCAAAGATCGATAATCCGGATCTTGAGGATTATAAACATACCGATAAGAAAAGCAGAACAATTGCATTAAATATTATCAAGGAATACAATGGACATAGTCATTAAAATATTACAACTGCTGCTTAGCCTCTCCATCCTGGTGATCTTCCACGAAGCAGGTCACTTTCTGGCAGCAAAACTTTTTCGTACAAGGGTAGAAAAATTCTATCTCTTCTTTAATCCCTGGTTCTCAATCTTTAAGATCAATTTCAAAGGAACTGAATATGGCCTTGGATGGCTACCATTGGGTGGCTATGTAAAGATTAGTGGAATGATCGATGAATCCATGGACAAAGAGGCCATGAAACAGCCTCCCAAACCTTATGAATTCAGGTCGAAACCAGCCTGGCAAAGGCTCATCATCATGCTTGGCGGTGTCATCGTGAATGTGATCCTGGCCATGGTGATTTATGTATTCATGCTTTATACCTGGGGGGAAAGCTACCTACCCACTGCAGAAGCAAATAAATATGGCATTGCTGTAGACTCCATGGGTGTGGAAATGGGCCTGAATGATGGCGATAAAATCATCTCCATTGATGGAACAATCGTGGAAGACTTTAACTTGATACCACTCACCCTTATCCTGGATGAAGCAAAATATATATTGGTCGAGCGCGACAGCATGATCATGAATGTACCCATCCCGTCAGGTTTCATTGGTAAGCTGGTTAAACATAAAAACCCCGGCTTTATCTCTGTAAGATATCCCTACATTGTTGACAGATTCAGTGAGGGTTCTCCGGCTAAAGAGGCTGGAATGCAGCATGGCGATCAGATGATCTCACTCAATGGAAAAGAGATGAAGTATTTCCATGAGTACATCCGGGAGATCCCCAATCTTAAAGGACAAAATATCAGCATTTCAGTACTCAGAGGAGAAGATACCCTAAGCTATTCGTTTATGGTTCCCGAAGCCGGTGTAATCGGAGTATGGTCTGTCAATCCAAGTGAATTGTATCAATTCAACACACGAGAATATAATTTCGCCCAGGCCATCCCTGCAGGGATCGCCAAAGGATTTAAAGGGATTGGTGATTACCTGAAACAGTTAAGGCTGCTTTTCTCTCCGGAGGTAAAAGCGTATGAATCAGTTGGCGGCTTCATTACCATCGGCAGCATCTTCCCGGCAGAATGGGATTGGCAAAGATTCTGGCGATTGACTGCATTTCTGTCAATTATGCTGGCCATACTGAATGTATTGCCAATACCGGCACTCGATGGTGGACATGTAATGTTCCTGCTTTACGAGATCATTGCAAGAAGGAAACCAAGCGACAAATTCATGGAATATGCACAAATCGTTGGCATGGTTCTCATCTTTGCCCTGCTTATTTACGCAAATGGCAACGACATCATTAAATTGTTCAATTGATAATCCTTAGGATCTAATCTGATAATTTATCGTTCAATGATTTGAATCCATTGCCAAGGGTTTCATTAGCATTGATCACCGTCAGGAATGCATCAGGATCAATTTTACGAATGAAGTCCTGCAATATGGCGAGCTCCCTGCGGGTAAGTACAATATAAATAATCGATTTTTCCTGTCCGTTGTACATTCCTTCACCTTTCAAAAAAGTACCACCACGGTTCAAATCATTTATAATCTTATCCCTGATCTCATTATGTTTCTCAGAGATGATAAACAAGGTTTTTTCGTAAGAAATACCCTGCAATACCAGGTCAACCACCCTACCGGTAATGAAGATCACGATAAGGGAATAGAGGGGAATCTTCCAATCCTGGAAAGCAAAGAGGCCGGTAATTACAATGGTTGAATCAACATATATCATTAACTGCCCCAAAGGTAATTTTGTATACTTTGATATGATCATTGCCACAATGTCGGAGCCTCCTGAAGTTGCTTTTGATTTAAAGATGAGCCCCAGGCCCAAACCTATGAATACACCACCAAAAACAGAAGAGAGTAAAACATCATCCGGTACCAGCGCTTTTACTCCCCAGAAATAAGTTAAGGAATCCACAAATACGGCGGTCAAGATGAAACCTACAACCGTTTTAATTCCAAAGCGGGGCCCCAATATCTTGATGCCTATGATCGTAAGCGGAATATCAAAAGCCAGCGCTGTCAAACCAATTGGCCAACCCGTGAAGTGATGGATAACAATGGAAATGCCATAAACGCCCCCCGGCACAATGTTATGGGGGGTAATGAACAACACAAATCCACTTGCCATGATGAAGGCTCCGAGAACAATCAGTGTATAGGCCTTAAACCACTTTAAGGAAAACATTTTTTCTTTCGATACAAAAGCCATTTCTTTATATATTTAAATTACCCAAAACCGAAAAATGAAGCCGGCAAAGATAGTATCTTTAAACAATTGGCAATTGTTAAAATATAATATTTTTATATTTTCAAATAAACAACTGAATAATAGGCGTTTACACTAAATGAGTTCTAAGTATTAAAAGGGATAACACAATTAGTTGGAGATTTTTTCATTATTCCATTAGCACAGATGTAAGCTAATTTGAAATTTATCGCAGTATATATAAGTATCATCCTCATTGCTTTAAGCATAACAGCTTCAGCACAGCAATTGAGCAATCTCCGCATGAAAACAATCAAAATGGACGGGGATACGATCGTGATCGACAGCTTGAGCATAGTACCCGCTACCATCCAATTGCGCAACAGTAGCGGAACAATGGTCGATACATCCTTGTATAGAATCGACCCTGTAAATTCGCTTCTCCTTCCTTCTGAGGAGTTATTATCCGACAGCAATGCATTCAACATCTCATTCCGTGTTTTTCCTTTTAAATTTAA
>CAZASJ010000025.1:10540-39453 GCA_964487735.1 uncultured Bacteroidales bacterium
GGAATACAAGCATAAGGATCTCAAGATGCTCGAGCCTGATGCACAAGGAAACGTAAATCCATTCATGTACACTCAAACCCGCCAGGGTACAGATATCTTTCGAACGGATGGCTTGAATAAAAGCGGAAGCATTTCTCGCGGGGTTTCTTTTGGAAACAGCCAGGATGTCGTTGTCAATTCAAGTTTTAATCTGCAACTTTCAGGAAAACTCAGTAAAGAAATAGAAATCCTGGCAGCCATTACAGACAACAATATTCCTATTCAGCCGGAAGGAAATACACAGCAGATCCAGGAATTCGACAAAGTTTTCATTCAGTTAAAATACAGGACATCAAGATTGATTGCCGGAGATTTTGAGCTAAACAAGCCCAAAAGCTATTTTATGAATTTCTACAAAAAAGGGCAGGGTGGTGATTTCCTGACAAGTTTTGGGCTCGGGAAAAAAGAAAACAAAGCAGCCCCCTGGACCATGGACGTGCATGTTGCAGGGGCAGTAGCCAAGGGTAAGTTTACCAGAAATCGTATTCAGGGGGAGGAAGGAAACCAGGGGCCGTATAAACTTAGCGGTTCTGATGGTGAAACATATATAGTCGTACTGGCAGCATCGGAAAAAGTATTTATCGATGGTGTCCTCTTGATCCGCGGGCAGGACAATGACTATACAATCAGCTATAATACCGGGGAGATCACCTTTACACCCAATGTTATCATTACCAGGGAAAAAAGGATTGTTGTTGAATTTGAATATGCTGAAAGGGATTATGCCCGTTCCATGTTTTTTGTGTCCACCGGAATTACAAATAATAAACTGGATGTGAGGGTCAATGCCTTCTCAGAACAGGACCTTAAAAACCAACCACTGCAGCAAGACCTCAACGAGGAGCAAAAAGAGTTTTTAAACAATGTAGGTGACAGCACCCAAAATGCTTTCTGGCCCAACATTGATAGTGTCGGATTTTCCGGAGAGGAGGTGAGATATAAAATGGTTGACACCCTTGTTAGCGGCATCTATTATGATTCCATTTTTGTCCGGTCCACCGATCCCGACAGTGCCGTTTACAAACTTGGCTTCAGCCTTGTAGGCAACAACAAAGGAAGTTACAAACTGGCCAGTAGCAATGCCAATGGCAGGGTTTTCAAATGGGTAGCACCTGTTGACGGAGTCCCTCAGGGGAATTATCTGCCCATAGTGCTGCTTGTGACTCCAAAGAAATCACAGATGTTAACTATGGGTGTGGATTACACCTTCAGTGAAAAGGCCAAATTTACTTCTGAATTCAGTGTCAGCAATTATGATGTTAACACCTTTTCATCTCTGGATAGGGGCGACAATACCAGCTTTGGCATCTTGCTAGGCTATGATCAGAAAGCCAGGATAAGTAAAAAGACTGAAAATCCTTGGATCCTGGCAGGTGGAGCAAAGTATGAATGGATAAAAAAGAACTTCGCCCCGATTGAACCTTTTCGCAAGGTAGAATTCAACCGCGACTGGAATATTGATCACCTTGAAGGTGATGAGGATCAGCATCAGGGAGACCTGCAGCTCGGAGTGGAAAACAATAAACATGGTTTTGCAAGCTATCGTTTTAGCCTGCTTGAAAATGGTCCAGCCTACAGTGGCACTATGAATTCAATGAACGCTGATATGAATGCCGCAGGCTTTTTTTTCAGATTCGATGGCAGCATACTTAATACTAAACAGGAAACTTACACTACACGTTTCCTCAGGCATAAAGCTGACATATCCAAAAAGATGAAGTGGATAACACTGGGTATCAGGCAGGAAACAGAGAACAATACCTTCAGGGATGCCTTAACAGATTCGCTTCGTCCAAATAGTTACAGCTATAGTGAATGGAAAGCCTATATCAGCAACAATGACTCAGCTGTGAATAAATACCAGGTGTTTTACAAGCAACGTCTCGATAAAATAGCAGCTTATAATGACCTGAATAGTTCCACTTTTGCCAGAGAAGTAGGCGCCAGCACAACTTTACGAAAAAATCCTTCGAACAGGCTTACACTGACAGCTACTTACAGGAACCTGGAGATCAGGGACACAGCGTTGACGGATGCCAATCCCGAACAGGTAGTCATAGGAAGGCTTGAATATTTTCTTAAGCTTTTCAAGGGAGCCATTACCTTCAACACCTATTACGAGGTTGGCGCAGGATTAGAACAAAAACAAAGCTTTTCATACCTGAAAGTTCCCAGCGGTGAAGGAATATATATGTGGGTTGATTACAATGGAGATGGAATCGAACAACTGGATGAATTTGAGGTAGCCCCATTTAAAGACCAGGCCAATTATATCAGGGTTTTCACTCCGAGCAATGAATATACCAAGATCTACACCAACCAATTCAGGGAAGCCCTGAACCTCCTTCCGGTAGCCATATGGAATAATAAACAAGGCTTTCTCAAGTTCATGACAAGATTTCAGAATCAAACGATGTTCAGGATAGAGCACAAGACTTCAACCGAAGACCTGAACATTGCTTATAATCCATTTGTTAAGGAAAGCAATATCCTCGACACTTCACTCATCTCCTTAAATTCATCTTTCAGGAATACCCTGTATTTTAATAAGACAAATGCAAAGTATGGCATGGATGTTAATTTCCTGCGAAACAGAAATAAAGCCTATTTGGTTAATGGTTTTGAGACCAGAACCCTGTTTCAGGGTGGGATCAACCTTCGCTGGAACTTCTATGGTTCATTTACTTTTAACCTGGGTGCAGAAGATGGCCGGAAGGCGAGTAAGTCGGATTTCTTTTCCTCACGTGATTACGACATCAGCTACATTGAGTTTCTTCCTGAGATAGCATATCAGCCAGGGCCGGCATTGAGGGTCAGCCTTCGGTTCAGGTACAACAACAACGACAACACCATTGGAAGTGAAGTTTCCAGGATCCGGGACCTGGGGGCAGAGGTGAACTACCGAATGGTAAATAAAGGCACCCTGCTTGTGAAGCTAAACTATATTGATATAGGGTTCAATGGCGATGAAAACTCCGCCATTGGCTTCGAGATGCTGGAAGGATTGCGCCCGGGGAAAAATGGCACGTGGAATGTATCTTATCAGCAAAACATCTCTGAATATCTTCAATTTAGCCTTATTTATGATGGCCGTAAATCATCCGACACACCAACTGTTCATGTTGGCAGCGTTCAGCTCAGGGCATATTTTTGATCTTAAAACAATTTTTACTTCTTAAAAATAATCCTAATCAAAATGCGTTATGTAAATCCGCATTAGGGGGAATAAGTAGTTATACTTAACTGCATATCAGTTAAATTTGTGAACATTACGTAGAAATAAGTCACAGATGTTTTGTACTTTTGACATGGCAATTTTACCAAGAAGGGAACTTCTGATTGCCATAGAGTTAGAAAAGGAATAAAATGCATTTTATTTTTTTTTACTTTAGCTGCAACTTAAACCAAAAACTGAGATAGATAATATGAGGCAGTTCAAAATCACAATATTGTTGTTCATTGCGACACTTATTGGATCCAGCCTGTATGCTCAACAAGAGCCTCAGTTTACCCAAAATATGTTCAATAAAGTCTTTACCAATCCGGGCTTCGCCGGTATTGATGAAGGCATATGTGTGACCGGTCTATTACGGCAGCAGTGGGCAGGTTTTAAAGACAGTGAAGGTGAAAAAGTAGCTCCGGAAACCTTCCTGATCAGCATTGACGCCCCTGTACGTATTCTCAGAGGTGGTTTATCAGCATTGGTTAGCCAGGATCAGATCGGATTTACAAAAACAATAGGTATCCGATTGGGATACAATTACATTAAAGAGATCGGCTACGGAAAATTAGGCGTTGGTGCTCAGGTAGGGTTCAATAACCGTTCCATCGACTTCTCAAAATTCATTGCCGTTGATCCAAATGACCAGTTACTGCAAAAAATTACCGGAGAAGAAAGTGAAATATTAATCGATGCTTCTCTGGGGATTGTTTACCAGGTTCCTGATCAATATTTTATCGGTGTTTCTGTAAATCAGTTATTAGGAACAAATGGAAAAGAGCTTGCCAGTTGGACCACAAATGTAGACAGTACTACTGCAGGAAGTTTCATGTATAAAATGACACTCGACCGTACGTTTTATATACAGGGAGGATATGAATATGTTTTCCGGAATTATCCGAATTTTGCACTCTTGCCATATGCCATGGTGAAATTTGACCAGGCCTCTGTACAGCTTGATATTGCTGCATTACTGGAATTTAAGAGTATGTTTTGGGGAGGGTTGAATTACCGCTATCAGGATGCGGTCTCAGTCATCATCGGAGCACAATATAAGAATTTTAAACTAGGATACTCCTACGATATAACAACTTCAAAACTCGGCCTTGGAAGAACAGCAGGAAGCCATGAAATCATGCTTAAGTACTGCTTTAAAATTGAGTCGGATAAGGGCCGCAGAAGCTACAGGAATACACGCTTCCTCTAATATGGCAAAAAAAAACTTTGAGGTGTAATTATATTAACTATTTTTGGGGGTTCTAAATAATATTTGTAAGACTAGATCGTTAGCTACTTAATCAACAATTAAAACCGTATGAAAAAGCTTCCATACTACCTGTCACTGCTGATCGCCTTGATCATATTTGACAGCTGTAGCAACTCAGGGAATGGTGAACTCACTGGTGTAAGAAGGAAATCCAAGCATTTTTACCAGCCCGATCCTTACGGAATGATCTTTATTCCTCAAGGTAGTTTCACGATGGGAACAGGAGACCAGGACTTCAACTATAGTCAACTGCACCAACCTAAGACTGTATCGGTATCTGCTTACTACATGGATGAGACAGAGATCACCAATAATGAATACCGCCAGTTTGTTTACTGGGTGAGAGATTCTATTGCCCGCTGGATGCTCTATGACAATGGCATTACAGACCCACCTTACATCAAAACCGAAACAAAAAGGGGAGAGATCATTGATCCACCCGTTGTTAACTGGGATGAAGATGTACCATGGGAAACGGATGACCAGGCTGTTAAGGATGCACTGGAAGATATGTATCTCCCTGAACATGAGAGGTACTTCAGAAGAAAAGAAGTTGACACCAGAAAACTGTTTTACGAATATTATTGGGTTGACCTGAATGCTGCTGCAAAGAAAGATTTCTCTGAAGATGGCAATTATGAAAATGCAGGTTTCGCCAATCGCCCACAGGGTATGAGAGACCGTTCTGTATTCGTGCGTAAAGAAATAATCAATGTATATCCGGATACACTTTGCTGGATTCATGATTATACATATTCTTTCAACGATCCGATGACTGAGAAATATTTCTGGCATCCTGCTTTCGACCACTATCCTGTGGTGGGAGTAAACTGGTTACAAGCCAGGGCTTTCTGTGTTTGGAGAACCGAGTTAAGAAATGCTTACCTGAGAAGTGAAAGAGGTGAGCCGGGTGTTGCTGAATTCCGCCTTCCTACCGAAACAGAATGGGAATGGGCAGCAAGAGGTGGTTATGAGAACAGCCCATATCCATGGGGTGGCCCATACACACGTAACGACAAAGGTTGTTTCCTTGCTAACTTTAAACCCATCCGGGGGAACTATATCGATGATGGCGGTCTTCGTACCGTGATTGTTGGTCACTATCCACCCAACAGATGGGGCCTTTATGATATGTCAGGGAATGTGGCCGAATGGACGATTAGTGCCTTCGATCCTGTATCATACAATTTTACCTGGGATATGAACCCCAACTATACCTATAATGCAAAAGAAGACGATCCCCCTGCAATGAAGAGAAAAGTTGTAAAAGGCGGATCATGGAAAGATATAGCTTATTACCTTCAAGTACAGACCAGGGCCTATGAATTCCAGGATACATCCAAATCCTACATCGGCTTCCGTACAATGCAACCATTCCTTGGAAGAAACAAAGATGACAATCCTGCCAAGGCATCGAGGGTATATAACTAAAGACAAAATAAACATCAACTAAATCATAAGACAATTAACTAACTACAAACTAATTTATCATGGGTTTAAATAACATTGTTCGGACCAGAGGCTTTAGAAACTTCATGGCAAAACTTTATGGATTGGGTGCTGCTGTTGTAATTCTTGGAGCTCTATTTAAAATCAATCACTATCCATACGCTGACATTATGCTCATTGTTGGTCTGGGTACTGAATCACTCATTTTCTTCTTCTCAGCTTTTGAACCGCCTCATGTGGAGCCGGACTGGAGCCTTGTTTATCCTGAACTCGCTGGAATGTACCACGATGGATCTGGCAAAAAACCTACTGAAGAATTAGATAACATGCTCGAAGATGCCAAGATCGGACCAGAACTGATCGAAAGCCTGGGTGCAGGACTGAAAAGGATGAGTGAAAATGCCGGTAAAATGGCTGACATCACTGATGCTGCCGTTGTAACCAACGAATATGTTGGAAATGTTAAAAATGCATCTGCATCTGTATCAGAACTAAACGATTCATATAAAACAACTGCTGAGGCACTGAAGAAAGATGCCGGCTCATCAGAAGAATATCTGAATAGCATTAAAAGTGCAGCAGAAGGTGCAAACGAATTATCCGATTCTTATACCAAAGCAGCCGCCAGCCTTGTTAAGGAAATGGAAGTTACCAACGATTTTACCGAAGGAATCAAAGCAGCTACAAATTCTGCAAATGTTCTGGCAGAGAAATATACACAATCAGCCGAAGCACTTGCTGAATCAGCAAAAGCACTTGATTTTACATCTGAGGACAGCACAGCTTATACCGAAGAACTTAAAAGGGTATCAAGCAATATGGCAGCATTGAACGCAGCTTACGAACTGCAACTTCAGGCTACAAATGCACAGGTTGAGTCTGCTGCCAAGATCCAGCAAACATTTAATTCTTTCATGGAGAACCTCGGTGCTTCCAGCGACAAAACACTCGAATACAAGCAAGAACTGGATACACTCACCGACAGGGTTGCCGCACTTAACAAAGTTTATGGCAACATGCTGAATGCGATGAGTACAAATCCAAATGCATAGCATCATTAATGCCACCAGTAATTAACTAGGAAGCTAAACAAAACTTTAAATTTGAACAACTATGGCTGGATATAAGGAAACCCCTCGGCAGAAAATGATTGCGATGATGTACCTTGTACTTACCGCATTGTTGGCCTTGAATGTTTCCAAAGAAATTCTTGATGCTTTCCTCGTGGTTAACGAGAGTATGAAAACCACGAATGAAATTGTACACAAGAAAATTGGAACCATTTATCAGCAATTCGCTAAGCAAGACATGTTGAATCATGCCAAGGTAGGCGAACATTTTGAAAAAGCTAAACTTGCAAGACAGTACAGCGAAGAATTGGTGAGATACGTAGACAATATCAAATTCAATGCCGTAAGGGTATCGGAACGCATGGACTCTGCAGAAATTATTGCCGAATATTACGAAGTTACCCAGGTGCCCGACCCCCTGAATGCGCAAAAAACAGTTGCTAAATACTCCCTTGATCTGGCAAAAGTCCCGTCCAAGGATAAATATGACATGACCACAACATATTTTATCAATCACGGTCATGCCGAGAAATTGAGAATGCGTATTGATGAATATAGAATAAAAATGGAGGAATTGATCCCGGTAGAATACCAGGGTCGCGTAAAAATCGGACTTCATACTGACGGACATTATGAAGATGCGGATGGTGGATCTCAATCCTGGGAATATCATCACTTCTACCATACCATTCTGGCAGCAGATATTACCATCCTTAATAAAATCGTTGCAGAGATCCAGACAACTGAATTTGATGTTGTTTCTGAACTTTTCAATGAAATCACACTTACCGACTACAAATTTGACGATGTAACTGCAAAAATCATCCCTAAAACATCATACGTGATCCAGGGACAGAAATATGAGGCAGAAGTACTTGTTGCCGCATACGACACCAAGCAAAATCCTGATGTCTACGTACTTCAGGGAGCGACACAGATAACAGATGCCAACAGGGGCCAGGCACAGAAGGTTGCCGGTGAAGACGGTATTGTTAAATTGGAATGGAATGCCAACTCCGAAGGCATGCACAGGTTCGCAGGTGAAATTGAAATTACAAACCCGGAAGGTGATCCGGTTCGCTACCCATTTGCCCATGAATATATCGTAGCACCTCCATCACTTACCATCGCTGCCAAGAAAATGAACGTTTTCTATCGTGGAGTTGATAACCCGGTTTCAATTTCAGTTCCTGGGATCGCTAAGGAAAAGATCAGGCCTTCCATCTCTATTGGAACGATTTCCCCCGATCCTGAAGCTAAAGGCGATTGGATTGTAAAAATGCCTAAAGAAGCAACAAAAGCAGTTGTTAGTGCATCTGCAGAATACGAAGGACAGATGATGAATATGGGATCATTTGAATTCAGGGTGAAAAGGGTACCTGACCCGGTAGCCGAGATTGCAGGAAAAACAGAAGGTGGAATTAATAAAAATACCCTTCTTGCAGCAAATGCAATTATTCCCCAGATGAAAGATTTCGAATTCGACCTTAACTTTATCGTTACTTCTTATACAATGGGTACCATCATCAATGGTGACTGGATTCCAAAAAGAGGCAATGGCAACCAATTCAGCGGTGAAATAACAGATTTTATTCGAAACTCAAAAAGAGGGCAGAAATTTGTCTTTGAGAACATCCAGGCTGAGGGTCCTGACGGGTCGAAACGTACCCTCAATACGATCATCTTAACTATTGATTAAAAACTTGTTAATACCTATAGCATGAAAAAGCTGATTATCATCCTTGGAGTTGTGGCCTTATTGATAGGATTTGGCAATGGCAGCAGCCAGGCTCAAATCCTCGACAGCCCTCCTACTGACGGATTGTTTGAGGATGGAAGTGGCTTCATCAACATGAGGCCAGTACCCTACCCTCCGCTCAGGAAAGCTGATGTGATGTGGCAAAAACGTCTCTGGCGTGAGATTGATTTTCGTGAGAAGATCAACCAGTATTTCTACTATCCGCTCGAGCCCCATAACCACTGGAGAAGTTTTATGCAAATCCTCATGGATGGCCTGAAAGAAGGTTCCATGACTGCATACGATATCTCATCAACAGATGAATTCCTGGTTCCGCTAACCTATCAGGAAGTGATTGCGCGTCAGGTAGATACCATTCACGATGTACTGCAAAGGCCCTATCCGCCTTATGAGGAGTACGATACCGTGATCTTCACCGATTTTGACCCTACAATGGTTAAACGCATCAGGGTAAAAGAAGATTGGTATTTCGATAAACAACGCTCGCAAATGCTGGTAAGGATCATTGGTTTATGTCCAGTGATGATGAAAGAACGCGACGGCGAAGAGGTGAGTGAGCCTCTGTTCTGGATCTATTTCCCGGAATCACGCCCCATCCTTTCCAAAGCGCTTATTTACAACCGTCATAACGATGCCATGCGCCTCACCTATGACGATGCCTTCTGGAAAAGGATGTTCAACAGCTATATCTATAAAGAATCCAATGTCTACGACCGCCGTATCTCTGAATACGCAACCGGTCTCGATGCCCTGTACGAAGCAGAAAGGGTTAAAAACGAACTCTTTGAGTTTGAGCATGACCTCTGGGAATTCTAAAAAAAAAGCCTCCGCAAAACGGAGGCTTTTTTTTTAACTTCTACTATCATCTGCCCCCTCCAAAACCAATACATCAAACATTGCTCCCAAGATCAATGATCAAATATCAAAGATCAAAGATCTTATAGCATGAATATTTTTATATTTGTAAATAAAGTCAGGGCATGCCAAACGATTTTCTCAACACTTCCATTGAATACCTTAAGGGCGTAGGCCCCAAAAGGGCGGCATTGCTAAAATCTGAAATTCGTGTACATACCTTTAACGACCTCCTTCACTACTTCCCTTTTCGCTACATCGATAAGAGCAAAGTGCATAAGATCAAGGAGATCAAATCCGATCTGGCCTTTGTGCAAATAAGAGGCACCATCAGCAACCTAAAAGCCATAGGAAAAGGTCGTGTACAGCGAGTCACAGCCCTTCTAAGCGATGATACAGGGAGCATTGAGCTGGTATGGTTTAAAGGCTTTAAATGGCTGGAGGGCAGGTTTAAGCCCGGAGTGGAATACCTGGTGTTTGGGAAGCCCACCCTGTTCAAAGACAGATACAATATTGCGCATCCGGAAGTTGATACTCCCGATGAACAGACCGAGAGCCTGAGCATTTCCCTTCAGGGTCATTACAGTGAAACAGATCAGTTACGCAATCGCGGACTCTCCAGCAGGAATATCAGTAAACTGATGCGTACTTTATTGATCAAAGCCCAGGGGCATATTCCCGAAACGCTTTCGCCCGGGATCATCAGTAAATTAGGCCTGCTCGATCGTGAAGCAGCCTTTCAGCACATCCACTTCCCTGCCAATAAAGAACTATTGCGTAAAGCACAGGCAAGACTGAAGTTTGAGGAGCTTTTTTTTATTCAATTGCGCTTGCTTAAGCAAAAAGCCGGCCGCCAGGAAGAAGTGAAAGGGCATACTTTTGAAAGAGTGGGCACCTTTACCAATGAATTTTATAAAAACCACCTAACCTTCGAGCTGACCAATGCCCAAAAAAGAGTGATTCGTGAAATCCGAAACGATCTTGGGGCCGGACGGCAAATGAACCGCCTGTTACAAGGCGATGTAGGAAGCGGGAAAACATTGGTTGCGCTAATGTCGATGTTGATTGCCCTTGACAATGATTTTCAGGCCTGCATCATGGCCCCTACCGAGATCCTTGCCAATCAGCATTTTGCAACCATCAGCAATATGACAAAACCAATGGGGATCCGTGTTGAATTGCTTACGGGTTCTACCAAAACAATCAAAAGACGAGCGATTCATGAACAGCTTCAGGACGGAAGCCTGCATCTCATCATCGGCACCCATGCACTTCTCGAGGATGTAGTAGAATTCAAGAACCTCGGCCTGGTCGTAATTGATGAGCAACACCGATTTGGCGTAGCACAGCGCGCGCGCCTGTACTATAAAAACACCATTCCCCCGCATATCCTGGTCATGACCGCTACACCCATTCCACGAACCCTGGCCATGACGCTGTATGGCGATCTTGATTTCTCTGTAATCGATGAACTGCCACCCGGTCGCAAGCCTGTTCAAACCTATCATTTCTTTGATAGCAAACGTCTTCGCCTATTTGGATTCATGAAAGAGCAAATTACGCTCGGAAGGCAGATATACATTGTATACCCCCTGATCAAAGAATCAGAAAAGCTGGACCTCAAAGACCTGCAGGATGGCTATGAAAGCATTAGTCGTGCATTTCCTTTACCCGAATATAAAATCAGCATTGTACATGGTAAACTAAAGCAGGCCGACAAGGATTTTGAAATGCAACGCTTCATAAAAGGCGAAACCCAGATCATGGTAGCCACTACCGTAATAGAAGTAGGTGTTGACATTCCCAATGCCAGTGTGATGGTGATAGAAAACGCCGAACGCTTTGGTTTGTCTCAATTACATCAGCTTCGCGGACGTGTAGGCAGAGGTGCTGATCAATCCTACTGCATTCTCATGTCGGGAAATAAAATTACTGAGGATGGCCGTGTTCGCCTAAAGACCATGACCGATACAACGGATGGCTTCCAGATAGCGGAAACCGACCTCAGATTGCGTGGCCCGGGTGATATGGCCGGCACACAGCAAAGTGGCATCATCGAACTAAAGATTGCCAATCTCATCCAGGATGAGAAAGTGCTTAAATATGCCCGGAATCTGGCTTCCGAGATCCTTGAAAGAGACCCTGAATTGAAGGCTCCTGAAAACAAGATCCTCGCTTCAACACTTTTTGCACTTAACAAAAACCAACCTAATTGGGGCTCTATCAGTTAGAAACGGGAAAATCCTTACCTTTACCGTCCTAAAGTTTAAGATGATTAGTCTTAAAATCAATCAAATCAGGTATTACCGGAAAAAAGGATCAGAATGAAGATATCTTATAATTGGCTAAAGAGATATATCGATATAGATATGGGTGTTGAGGAACTGGGCGAACTGCTAACAAATAGTGGCCTGGAAGTGGAAGGGATCGAACATTTCCAATCAGTGAAAGGGGGCATGGCAGGCATCGTAATCGGAGAAGTAATCAGCTGTGAACAACATCCCAACGCCGACAAGTTGAGCCTGACTACTGTAGATGTGGGCAGCGAAAAGCTTCTCCCCATCGTTTGCGGTGCACCCAATGTAGCAGCAGGACAAAAGGTAGTTGTTGCCACAGTGGGCACCACTCTTTACGCTGGAGAAGAAGCTTTTGAGATCAAAAAAGCCAAGATCCGAGGAGAAGTATCAGAAGGCATGATCTGCGCTGAAGATGAGATTGGCCTGGGCAGCAGCCACGAAGGCATCATGGTCCTTGAAGCATCAGCCATTCCGGGTACCTCTGCAAAAGAATATTTCAAGATCAATGAAGACCATGTTTTTGAAATCGGCCTTACACCAAACCGTACAGATGCCACTGCCCATATTGGCACCGCACGCGATATCATGGCTGTGATTAACAGCATCGAGGGTAAAGGAACCCTGAAACTCAAAATTCCATCTGTGGATGGCTTCAAAGCTCCTGACAAAAAAGCTGAATTCCCTGTTATTATTGAAGATCCCCTGGCTTGTCCCCGATTTAGTGGAGTTACCATCTCCGGTGTAAAAGTAGGCCCCTCCCCAATCTGGATGCAGGACCTGCTTAAGGCCATCGGCATCCGCCCCATCAATAACATTGTTGACATCACCAACTTTGTACTGATGGAAACAGGGCAGCCATTGCATGCTTACGATACTGCTGCTATTCGTGGAGGAAAAGTAGTCGTTCGAAAAGCACATAAAGGAGAGAAGTTTATCACACTCGACGAAGTTGAAAGAGAACTGAATCCTGAAGACCTGATGATCTGCAATGCTGAAGATGGCATGTGCATGGCAGGCGTTTTTGGAGGTTTGCATTCCGGTGTATCCGAAAAAACCCGGAATCTTTTCCTGGAGAGTGCCCATTTTGACCCGGCTACACTCCGCTCGACCGCTAAAAGACATCAGCTCTCAACAGATGCATCTTTCAGGTTTGAGCGGGGAGCAGATATCAATATTACCGGCTACGCCATGAAAAGGGCAGCCTTGCTGATATGTGAACTGGCAGGTGGAGAGATATCCTCAGAAGTAGTGGATGTATACCCTCAACCTATTGATGGATATCCGGTGGATGTTTCTTACAAAAACATTAATAAGCTTATTGGCCAGGAGATCAAGAAGGAATTGGTCAACAGCATCCTTGCCAACCTCGACATAAAGATCATTGAAGAAAACGGAGATGCCTTTAAAGTACTGGTTCCCACCTACCGTTATGAGGTTCGTCGCGAAGCTGATATAACAGAAGAGGTATTGCGCATTTTTGGTTATAATAATATTGAATTTCCTGAAGGGATTCGTTCATCACTGGCTCATCATCCGCAACCTGATCCCGACAAACTTCAGAACAAACTGGCCGAGCTGCTATGCGGAATGGGCTATTCTGAGATCATGAACAATTCACTCACAAAAGCTTCATATGCAGCAGCATTCAAGGCATTTGATGTGAAAAAAAATGTAATTCTTCAAAACCCACTGAGCCAGGATCTCAATGCCATGCGTCAGACATTATTGTTTGGTGGCCTGGAGAATGTTGCATTCAACCAGAATCGCCGTGTGAGTGATATCCGCTTTTTTGAGTTCGGAAACACCTATTCAAAGAGTTTAGATGAGAAAGCAAATGACCCCCTGGCAGGATACCATGAAGAAAAACGCCTGGCCATTTTCCTTTGTGGTAAAAAGAATAACGAAAGCTGGAATACCATTGATCAGCCCACAGATTTCTTTCAACTAAAATCCATACTTGAAAACATCCTCCTAAAACTCGGCCTCACAGCAGATCGCTTTCAAATAGAAAGTGCCGATCAGGAGTTCTTCCATGAAGGGATCACCTATTTATATAAAAATAAGGAAGTTGGTTCTGTTGGCAGCATCAGTAATTTATATCTCCAATACTTCGACATCAGGCAGGAAGTCTTTTATGCAGACCTTTCATGGAATATGATCATGAAAATAGCCAAGGAATCCAGCATCGTTTCCGTTCCAGTACCCAAATATCCGGAAGTACGGCGCGACCTGGCACTTCTCATCAACAAAGAAGTCAGTTTTGGGCAGATCAGGGATATTGCTATGAAAACAGAAAGGCATCTGTTAAGATCAGTCGGCCTCTTCGATGTTTATGAAGGTGATAAAATCGGTAAAGACAAACGCTCCTATGCTGTCAGCTTTATCTTCAGGGATGATGAAAAAACCCTCACAGATAAGATCATCGATAAGGCTATGAAAAGACTGATCATGGCCTTTGAAAGAGAACTTAATGCAAGCATCCGGTAAAATGCCGGACTTTCCCAATATCAATTAAGCAAAATCAAATGAACGAACAAAAACTTAAATACTCAATTACACCAAAAGGAGAAAAGTTTGAACTTCCCGGCAGGGAAGAATATGGTCCTGAACTGGAAAGGATTGAGAACCTTGTTAAACAGGCTAAAGATAGAGATCAGGAGATCATTGTTGTGATGGGTGTTGGCTTTGTTGGTGCTGTCATGGCCGCCATCGTTGCTGATGCCAAAGATGAGAACGGCAATAACACGAAATTTGTAATTGGTTGTCAGCGTCCAAGCGTACGTTCATATTGGAAAATACCTGTATTGAACAGAGGATTGTCGCCAGTTAAAGCAGAAGACCCGGAAGTAGACGAACTTATTGAAAGATGTGTATTGCAGTCGGAAACCCTTACGGCTACATACAATAGTGATTGCCTCCAATTTGCTGACTGTGTAGTTGTTGATGTTCAGTGCGACTACAGTAAGCATGACCTTGGCAATATGAGAAACGGTGATGTTGAAATGGCAGCACTTGAGGCCACCATGAAGACAATTGGTGAAAAGATCATGCCTACAGCTCTCACACTGATCGAGACTACCGTTGCCCCGGGAACCACAGAATTTGTCGCATGGCCCATCCTTAAGAAAGCCTTTGCCAGAAGGGGAATAAAAGAGACCCCCTTGCTTGCGCACAGTTTTGAAAGGGTAATGCCTGGGAAAGAATATGTTAGTTCCATACGGGATTTCTGGAGGGTTTGCTCAGGCTGTACTCCGGAAGCACGCAGCAGGGTAGAGAAATTTCTCCATGAAATTCTCAATACTGATGAATTTCCACTTACAGTTATGGATCGCCCTATAGAATCGGAAACAACCAAGATCGTGGAAAATTCATACCGCGCCACCATACTTGCATACATGAACGAATGGAGCATTTTTGCTGAGCGCAATGGCGTGGATCTCATCAAAGTGATCAATGCCATCAAAATGCGTCCGACACATAGCAATATGATATTCCCCGGACCGGGAATTGGGGGCTATTGCCTGCCAAAAGACGGTGGACTGGGATATTGGGCCTATAAGCACATCCTGGGATTTGATGATGGCGACGACATATTCAAGATCACCCCTACTGCTATAGACATCAATGATACCAGGTCATTACACGTGGCAACGCTTACCCGGGATGCCCTGCGCAATATGTCCAGATACATCGCAGGTTCCAGGGTATTGATTTGCGGTGCCAGTTATCGTGAGGATGTTGGAGACACACGCTATAGCGGTTCGGAAATGGTGGTAAGGAAACTTAGCGAGATGGGTGCAGATATGCACGTACATGACCCTTATGTGGATAACTGGCACGAGTTTGAAACGCAGGATGGTGAAAGCGCTGAATACTCATGGAAACGTTTCTTTCGCAATCAGGAAGGATTGGTAGACATCGTAATCGAAAAAGATCTTAAAAAATCCCTCAAAGGTGTTGATGCCTTAATACTGGCCGTTCCACATGAGCAATACCGTAATCTTGAACCTGAGAAGATCGTTAAATGGGCTGAAAACCCGCTTGCCATCATCGATTGCTTTGGAATACTCAGTGATGATCAGATCAGAAGGTATTTTGAACTCGGATGTGAGGTTAAAGCGCTTGGTCGTGGTCATATACAGAGGATAAAGAAAGAAGTTGCAAAAAATAACAGGAAGTAAGTTGGGATTAAATGTCAAATGGCTATGCTTTTAAATTTTAAGCCGCTATATGCTTAAATGCCTGGATGGGGGATATTCAAAACCACAACTTATCAGTGAAATTATTTTAAGCTCATTTTTACTAACTTTACACCATAAAGCACTATTGCAGCGTTCATAAAAAGCAGAAAGACTTAGGAGATGGATATTCAGAACATTAAACAACGTTTTGGCATCATTGGGAATTCCCCCCTGCTTAACAGGGCGATCGACATCGCCAGTCAGGTGGCACCAACTGACCTTACCGTTCTAATTACAGGTGAGAGTGGTGTAGGTAAGGAAGCTTTCCCAAAGATCATCCACCAGCAAAGTTCCCGCAAGCATGGATCATATATTGCTGTCAATTGTGGAGCAATCCCTGAGGGCACCATTGATTCAGAACTTTTCGGACATGAAAAAGGATCATTTACAGGGGCACACGAAGCCCGTAAAGGTTATTTTGAGGTTGCAAATGGCGGAACAATCTTCCTTGATGAAGTGGCTGAACTGCCTTTATCCACTCAGGTAAGATTGCTCAGAGTATTGGAAAGCGGAGAATTTTTCAAAGTTGGATCCTCCAAGGTGATCAAGACAGACGTAAGGCTTGTAGTTGCCACTAACATTAATATTCCGGAAGCTATCAGTAACGGCAAATTCCGTCAGGACCTGTATTACCGGCTTAACACTGTTCCTATTACCATCCCTGCATTAAGGGAACGCAAAGATGACATTCACCTTTTGTTTAGAAAATTTTCAACAGATTTTGCCGAGCGTTATCGCATGCCACCAATACAATTGGACGAGGGAGCCATAAAGCTTTTAGAAGAATACAGATGGCCCGGAAATGTTCGCCAGTTGAAAAACATTACAGAACAGGTTTCCATCATAGAGGAAAACAGGTATGTCTCAGCTGATACATTTAAAGGATATCTCCCTTCAGGGCAATTCAATGAATTGCCTGTGCTCTACAAGAAAGGAAGTGAAGATAAGGAGTTTTCAGAGCGTGACCTTCTCTATAAGGTTCTTTTCGATATGAAGAAGGATATCCATGACCTGAAAAAGGTAGTGAGTGATCTCACAGATGGCAAAGCCATTCCTTCGGATCGTAAGCAAAAAGAATCCATGTATATCGCCGGACTTGAAGATAAAATGGAAATGCTTGAAAATATGGATGATGATTTTGAAATTCACCATCCAAACAGCATCGGGCATATCGATAATAATTTCGACGAATCAGAAATCATTGAAGAACCCCTGTCATTGCAGGAAAAAGAGATCGACATGATCCGCAAGGCCCTGCAGCGGCATAATGGCAAACGAAAGAATGCAGCTAAGGAGTTGGGAATCTCCGAACGTACACTCTACCGGAAGATCAAGGAGTTTAATATTGAATAGTTATACATGGATGAGGACAAGCAGTATTATACATAAAATCAGGCTGATCATGCTCCTGATGTTGACCCTGCAACTTGCAGCTTGCGGAGTCTATTCTTTTACCGGTGCTTCCATATCGCCCGAGATACGGACCATAAGTATTGAAAGATTTCCGAATAATGCTTTAACAGTGGTGCCTACCCTAAGTCAAACCTTTACAGATGCCTTGCGCGATAAATTCAGCAATGAAACCAATCTTGATATTGTAAACAAGGGTGGTGACTTGCACCTGAAAGGTGCCATTGTAGGATACCGGACAAGCCCGGTGGCCATCCAGGGGGATGAAACTGCCGCACTCAACAGGCTCACCATCAAGGTGGATGTTACCTTTGATAATACACAAGACGAAAGCAAAAGTTATAAAACCAGCTTCTCACGCTTTCAGGATTATAACAGTAGTCAAAACCTCAGTGAAGTCCAGGATGCCCTCATTGAAGAGATCACACAGATGCTCATCCAGGATATCTTTGACAAAGCAGTTGTAAACTGGTAATTACATACTCAATGGACC
This sequence comes from uncultured Bacteroidales bacterium, assembly GCA_964487735.1. Lineage (GTDB taxonomy): Bacteria > Bacteroidota > Bacteroidia > Bacteroidales > B18-G4 > B18-G4. The sequence goes on from CAZASJ010000025.1 coordinate 28,641, forward strand.
AACAAGAATTCATATCATATATCAAGGAACCCAGGAAGCTGGGGAAAGATAAGCTTGCAGATATTGAAAAACTTGCCGATGAGTTCCCGTATTGTCAGAGCCTTCGGATTTTGCACCTGCTCAGCCTCCGTATGAACAATCATGTGTTGTATTCCGAACAACTGAAGTCGACAGCTGCCTATATAGCCGACAGGAAAAGGCTAAGGGAACTGATCCGTGGGCTGGCTGAAGAACCAAAAGAGGGCATAGAAGATCAAAATTTGAAAACCGAAGATAAGCCTGAAGCCCAAAGCCCGAAATCAGATGCCGTTGACCACAAACCCATTAGTATCAGGCAAAAGCCAGGAAAACACATTGCAAATCCAGAACCAAAAATTGAGCATAAAGAATCCATCGTACCTGTTGTAGAAGAAACAGAAGAAGAAAGGCTGAAGATTCTGAAACAGATCGTAGAGGACAGATTGAAGGAGATTAATGGCGATAAAAAAGATGAAGCCAGGAAAAAAACGGATAAATCAGGGCTCAGTAAACAGGAGCTGATCGAAAAGTTCATTGAAGAGAAACCATCCATCAGTCGTCCTAAAAAAGATTTCTTTGATCCTGTTAAGGTAGCAAAGAACTCAACCCTCGAACATGATGGGCTTGTGAGTGAAACACTGGCTCGCATTCACATTCAGCAAGGTAATGTTGAGAAGGCAATTGAAATTTATCGAAAATTAAGTTTGAATTTTCCGAAAAAAAGCGCTTACTTTGCAGCCCAAATTGAAAAAATCATTACTGAAAATTAAATAATTACTCTCATGGGTTTATATATTGTTATCTCGGTTTTAATCCTTATGGTCAGTGCACTTATCATCTTGGTTGTTCTTGTTCAGAATAGCAAAGGTGGCGGTCTGGCATCTAACTTTTCAGGTTCAAATCAATATATGGGTGTCAGAAAAACGGCTGACTTCCTTGAAAAAGCAACGTGGACACTGGCAGTTGCTCTGTTGGTGCTTAGTCTTGCATCCATCTTTGTGATCCCTAAAGCCAGTGAATCCGTAAATGACGTAACCCAGATTGAAGAACGCGCAGGCGAATCCCTTCCTATCCCCACTACTCCTACACAGACTCCACAGCAGCAGCCAGAATAAGGCATACGTCAGTTAAAAAAGATATTAGAATGTCAGAATGTCATATTATTCTGACATTTTTTTTTGTTTTTGGCTTTGGCACAAAATGTGACTAGCTAAAATTACCTTATGAAATTATTCGATAAACAATTTAAAAATAGCTAAGAATGGCAAAGTTGAACATTAAACCATTAGCAGACAGAGTTATCATCGAAGCTGCTGCTGCCGAAGAAAAAACAGCCGGTGGAATCATTATCCCCGATACTGCAAAAGAGAAGCCTCAAAAAGGAGTTGTTGTGGCAGTTGGCCCCGGCACAAAAGATGAACCAATGACGGTGAAAGTTGGTGATACCGTACTGTACGGTAAGTATTCAGGTACTGAACTCAGCTTTGATGAAAACAATTACCTGATCATGCGTGAAAGCGACATCGTCGCCATCATTTAAAGAATCATTTTAAGAAAACAATTTAAAAAAATTAAAATTATGGCAAAAGATATAATATTTGACCTACAGGCCAGAGACGGACTCAAAAAAGGTGTTGATGCACTTTCGAATGCCGTTAAAGTTACCCTGGGACCAAAAGGACGCAATGTCATTATAGAAAAATCATTCGGTTCACCGATAATTACCAAAGATGGTGTTACCGTGGCTAAAGAAATTGAACTTGAAGACGGCGTTGAAAATATGGGCGCCCAGATGGTGAAAGAAGTGGCTTCAAAAACCAACGATCTCGCTGGCGACGGAACAACAACCGCTACAGTGCTCGCACAGGCAATTGTAACTACAGGGCTGAAAAATGTAACTGCTGGTGCCAACCCGATGGACCTCAAAAGGGGTATCGATAAAGCGGTTGCTGCAGTTGTTAAGAGTTTGAAGGCTCAAACCAAGGAAATTGGTGATGAGATTGAAAAGATCGAACAAGTTGCTTCTATCTCAGCCAACAACGACAACATGATCGGAAAGCTTATAGCAGAAGCAATGAGCAAAGTGAAGAAAGAAGGAGTGATCACCATCGAAGAAGCTAAAAGCATTGAAACCTATGTTGATGTAGTAGAAGGAATGCAGTTCGACCGTGGATATATCTCTCCTTACTTTGTTACCGATACTGAGAAGATGGAAGCCGTATATGAAAATCCATACATCCTTATCCACGACAAGAAGATCTCTGTCATGAAAGACCTGCTTCCAATCCTCGAGAAAGCTGCTCAAAGCGGCAGGGCGCTGATCATTATTGCAGAAGACGTAGAATCGGAAGCACTTGCAACACTCGTTGTGAACAAGATCAGGGGATCACTCAAAGTTGTTGCCATTAAAGCTCCGGGCTTTGGCGACAGGAGAAAAGAAATGCTTGAGGATATCGCTGTGCTGACAGGTGGAACCGTTATTTCTGAAGAAAAAGGATACAAACTGGAAGATACAGACATCTCATTCCTTGGCGAAGCTGAAAAAGTAAGCATCACCAAAGACAATACAACCATTGTAAGCGGGAAAGGCGAAAAAGAAGCCATCGAAGCAAGGGTGAAGATGATCAAAACACATATCGAAAGTTCAACTTCAGAGTACGACAAAGAAAAACTTCAGGAAAGGCTTGCTAAACTAGCCGGTGGAGTTGCCGTAATCTATGTTGGTGCTGCCAGCGAAGTTGAAATGAAAGAAAAGAAAGACCGTTTCGATGATGCTCTGAATGCAACCAGGGCAGCTATCGAAGAAGGAATCATCCCGGGTGGTGGCGTTGCCTACATCAGGGCCATCGATTCGTTAAACGGGCTGAAAGCAGATAATGATGATGAAGAAACCGGCATTGCCATCATTAGAAGGTCATTGGAAGAACCACTTCGCCAGATCGTGGAAAATGCAGGGATGGAAGGATCTGTAGTAGTACAGAAAGTAAAGGAAGGCAAAGACGATTTCGGATTCAACGCCAGAACAGAAGTTTATGAAAATCTTCTGAAATCAGGAGTAATTGACCCTACTAAAGTAGCAAGGGTAGCGCTGGAAAATGCAGCCTCTATTGCAGGCATGCTCCTTACTACCGAATGTGTGCTTGTGGAACATAAAGACGAGAATGCTTCTGCGATGCCTCCAATGCCAGGTGGCATGGGCGGTATGGGTGGCATGGGCGGCATGATGTAATATCCGCCACTTAGATATACCGAGGCCTGTCATTTTTTGGCAGGCCTTTTTATTTTTACTATTTTTACGGTATAAAAGTTGTATTTGGAGTTTGAACATAAAATATAACGCCATGAAAAAGCTTATCACCTTTCTTATTATAGCTTCTGCAGTATTATTCAGCTTTGCCCAGGAAGAACAAGCATTCACTGCTGCTGAAGCCTATCCGGTAGATCCCAATACCGGGCTCATCACCTATCAAGAGGTAGTGGAACAACCCGGCACTAAAACAGAACTCTTTAACCGTGCCAGCGAATGGCTCCATCACTATTTTAAACAACCCGTTTATGTGACACAGGTGAGGGATGCTGCTTCCGGAGTCATTAAAGGGAAGCATCAATTTGAATTGTATTTTTACGATAAAGACATAAAAAAAACTGCCGGGGTCATTAAATATTACTTCAAAATTGAATGCAAGGATGACCGATACCGTTACACGCTGGATGAGTTTGTCCTTACACAACAATCGCGCTACCCATGCGAACGCTGGCTCAACACAGCACACCGTGATTATAACGATCAGTGGCCACTGTACCTCGAACAGCTTCGTACTTACGCTATCGAAGACTTTGCTGCCTCACTCAAGGAATACATGGTTCCTGAAGTGAAAGTGGAAGAAGAAGAATGGTAGTGAAAAACAATCATCAAGGCCAGACAACAAACATCCGCAATACCTTGTGCCTGATTCCAGGCTTCTTTTAGGAAGGACACTCATTGTAAAATAGTATATTTGCAGCCGTTATGCAGAAACAGCAAATAAGAAAGGGTTTTTCAAAATTAAACAAAGATCAGAAGATTGATCTTACAGCCAGCTATTTTGATAACCCCGTTGAGGCAGCCAGACACCTGAAATCATTCTGGCATACAGAAGAGGCCATTCAGCAAAAATTGGATGAATTCGCTGAAAACACCATATCCAACTTTTTCTTCCCCTACGGGATCGCTCCCAATTTTGTGATCAACGGAAACATGTACCTCGTACCCATGGTAATTGAGGAAAGCTCCGTAATCGCTGCAGCATCAAATGCAGCAAAGTTCTGGTCGGAAAGAGGCGGATTTCATGCTGAAGTATTATCTCAGACCAAGATAGGGCAAGTACACTTTAACTGGGAAGGTGATATAGAAAAACTACGCGATGCGATGCCCGATATCAGGGCAAAATTAATCTCCGAAACCAGGCACATTACAAAAAACATGCAGGAACGTGGTGGTGGAATCCTGGACATAGAGTTAATCGACATGAGTGATGAACTCGATAACTATTACCAGCTTAAATCCCGTTTTGAGACCGTTGACAGTATGGGGGCCAATTTCATCAATTCCTGCCTGGAAGAGTTCGGACAACAACTGAAACGATTTCTGAAAGAAGACCCACGCTTTACAGGCAAAGAAAAGGAATGTGAAATCATAATGGCCATACTCTCCAATTATACACCCGAATGCCTGGTAAGAACCTGGGTCGAATGCGATATTGAGGAGTTCAACGAAATGGACCGCACCCTAAGCGCCCGGCAATTTGCTGAGAAATTTGAAAGGGCTGTTCGCATTGCACAGTCAGATATCTATCGTGCCACGACCCACAATAAAGGCATCATGAATGGTATAGATGCAGTGGTGCTTGCCACCGGAAACGATTTCAGGGCCATTGAAGCATGTGCCCATACATACGCATCCCGAAACGGAAAATACACTTCCCTCACCGACATTACCATTGAAAACGGCCGCTTCCGTTATGAGCTTATTGTTCCCCTGGCATTGGGTACGGTCGGAGGACTTACATCCCTTCACCCCCTTGCAAAATTTTCTCTGGAACTTCTTAATAAGCCCGGAGCAGAGCAATTGATGATGATCGCAGCTACAGCAGGACTTGCAAATAATTTCAGTGCCTTAAAATCCCTTACAACCAAAGGCATTCAAGTGGGTCATATGAAAATGCACCTTTACAATATCCTCAACCACATTGGGGTTACAAATGAAGAGAAAGAACATGTAGTAGATCATTTCCGGGACAAAAAGGTGTCGTTCAGCAATGTTAAAGAAATGATAACAAACCTGAGAAAAAGGAATTCCTAAAATAAGAAGTTTGGACACATTTTATTCCAACGGAAAATTACTCATCACAGGAGAATATCTCGTATTGCACGGGGCTGAAGCATTGGCCATACCCACTATTCCAGGTCAGGAACTTATTGTTAAAAAAAGCACTGAAAAGGGTAAAATAATATGGAACAGCTTTTATAAAGACATTTGCTGGTTTGAGGCAAGTATAGATCTTCCCGGCCTGAAACTCAGCTATACATCCGATAATAAGGCAGCTGATTTCCTGTTAAAACTACTCAGGGAAGCCAACAGGCTAAACCCCGGCATTCTGAAGGATGAAGCATCTTTTATGATTGAAGCAAAGCTTGGGTTCAGGCAGGATCTTGGACTGGGCAGTAGATCAAGTTTGATCAACAATATTGCTTCATGGTTCCGGATCGACCACTTTGTACTTTTCTTCAATACCCAAAAAGGCTCAGGTTACGACATTGCCTGCGCCGCTATAGATCGTCCGATCTTTTACCAACTGCAAAAGGGGAACCCAAAAGTGGAAAAGATCTCCTTGCAGTGGCCGTTTGTGGATAAGCTCGCATTTGTCTATTCCGGAAGAAAACAGGACTCAGCTAAAAGCATAAGTGACTTTTTGGCCAGGCCTGTAAACCACGATACGGCAGTGAAAAGGATATCCGACATCAGCAGGGAAATTGCAGCATCTGGCACTTTGCAACAATTCAGCTCTTTAATGGATGAGCATGAGCGCATCATGTCTTCAGTTTTATCCAGTCCTTCAATCAAAGAATTACGATTTCCGGATTTCAACGGAAGCATAAAATCCCTGGGTGCATGGGGTGGGGATTTTCTTATGGCATCAAGCGAAAATGGCTTTGAAGAAATAAAAACCTACTTCAGAAATAAAGGCCTTGAGTTTATCTTTTCCTATAAAGACCTGATCCTTTAACTCTTTCATTTATCCGAAGACATTAATCATGCAAAGTTCCATTTTGCCTGAATGTTAAATGCCTTATTGAAAAGACATCAGATTTTTTATATATTTATAAAATCATATTTGTTAAAGGCTTACGATATTGGTTATTTATACAATTCCTCAATACCTGAAGCCCAAAGCCTAAAGCCCAAAATTATGAATAAAGTAATCTGGCAATCCCCTTCAAATATCGCCCTCGTAAAATATTGGGGTAAGCATGGTATTCAACTGCCAAGCAATCCAAGTTTAAGCTTTACACTGGCTGAATGCAATACTACAACAGAACTGTATTGGAAGGAAGGCAGTGGAAAAGTAGACCTCCTGTTTAATGGAGAACGCAAAGAACGCTTCACGGCACGTGCCCTTGACTATATTACCTCATTGTATGATTATTTTCCGGTGCTGAAAGAGCTGGACTTGCATATTGATTCTACCAATAATTTTCCGCATTCAGCCGGAATTGCCTCATCAGCATCAGCCATGAGCAGCCTGGCATTGTGTCTCTGCAGTATGGATGAGGATATTGATGGAAAGAAATTGCCGGAAAAGGAATTCTACCAGAAAGCATCATGTATAGCCCGTTTGGGTTCCGGAAGTGCAGCACGCTCAGTGTATGGCAATTTTGTTAGCTGGGGAAAATCAGAAAAATTCCCCGACAGCAGTGATGAATACGCATCACCCCTACCCATCAAATTACATAACGATTTTAAGGATATGCGCGATACAATTTTGATCGTCGACCAGGGTATCAAAGCAGTGAGCAGTCGTGCCGGTCACAAACTCATGGACAGACACCCCTATGCTAAACAGCGTTTTGAACAGGCCAATAAGAATTTTATTGATCTGGTAAAGGCCCTGAAAATTGGTGACGATCCGACTTTCATCCGTATTGTGGAAGCGGAAGCTCTTGGCCTGCACTCCCTGATGATGAGCTCTTCACCGGGATATATATTATTTAAAGCCAACACACTAAATATCATTCACAGGATCAGAGCATACCGTGAATTGAGTTGTACCCCCATCTGCTATACACTGGATGCCGGGCCCAATGTGCATTTGCTTTTTCATGATAAGGATACAGCAGAAGTAGAAGAATTCATCACTCAGGAATTATTGGTATATTGCAGCGATAAATACCGGATCAATGACCATATTGGTGACGGTCCGAAGAAACACTGAAGCGGGGAATGACCAACAGGCCTGATGTATTTTATGCCAAGATCATGCTCTTTGGAGAGTATAGTGTGATTTGCAATTCGATGGGACTTACCATTCCCTATGCCCACTTCAAGGGAGAATTTGGTTTTCTTAACAAATACCGCTATACCGATCATGATTTTGCCATCGACTCCAATAAGATGTTGCGGGATTACTACCACCACCTGAAACTCATGCAAGAGAAGGGCGAATTGCTTTGCACACTTGACCTGGAACATTTCCATAAAGACCTCGAAAAACACATCTTCTTTGAATCAACCATCCCCCAGGGATTTGGTATTGGCAGCTCAGGAGCCTTATGCGCCGCCATATACCAGCGATATGCAAAAAACAAGATCCGCTCTCAACGTAACCTGGAGCAAAAGGAGGTCGTGAAATTGAAAGCGATCTTTGCCCAGATGGAAGGTTATTTCCATGGCATCAGCAGCGGTATTGATCCTCTAAACTGTTATCTGAAGTACCCATTGCTGATCAATGGTGAAACCGGCATACGTGTAGTAGGTATCCCACGGAATAAATTCCCTATCGAAGGTGCTATTTTCCTTATCAATACCGGTCGCCCCGGAATTACACAGCCATTGGTAAACCTCTTTTTCGAAAAATGCCAGGATCCGGAGTATGACAAGCTTATTAAGGAAAGCCTTATCCCGCTGAATGATAAGTGCATCCATTCACTCCTGGAAGGACAAACTGATCTTTTCTTCTCTTCATTGGATGAACTTTCAGAATTCCAATATAAACACCTTCGGCCGATGATCCCTGAATCGGTAGTTAGCATCTGGAAATCCGGCCTCGATAAAAAAATATATTCGTTGAAATTGTGTGGAAGTGGTGGTGGTGGATTTATTCTTGGATTTACAAGGGACTTTGAAGCAAGCAATAAACTACTTATGAGCCAGGGGCAGAAGCTTATTACGGTTTACAAAAAAAACTAAGGGTTTTATATCTAATTGGTGTTGAAAATTAAGGAGTTTTTTTAAGTTGACTATCCCCGAGGCGAGCCAGAGGGATTTCACTAAATTGTTTTACCCCTCTGTCAGTCAGTCGACTAACATCTCCCCTGAATTTCAGGGAAGAATATGAGGAACCCTCGTGGCAAGCCACGAGGAATTATTGATTAAAATATTTAGAGTGTTTTCAATGTTTCTATGGCTAAGCAAAAATCCATTATAATAACAGGTGCTGCGGGGGGGCTTGGAAAGGCCCTTGTGAATGCTTGTCGGATTTCCTTCCCTGATTATATTATCGTAGCGACTGATATTTCCACTGAGGTTGAATCAATGTATGATGGACAGGTATTGGGCATAATTATGGATGTTACAAATGAGGCTTCTATTCTCGCTTTGCGGATGGCGCTGGAAGAGAAGGGGCTTCAGGTTTGGGCCATCGTAAACAACGCTGGAATATCCGACTTTTTCCCGATTACAGAGAAGGATAAAAGCAGCCTTGAAAAGATATTTGCCATTAACAGCTTTGGCCCGGTAAACATGATTAGGATCTTTTTAACCCATTTGGTTGAAAGCCATGGACGTGTTGTAAATATTAGCAGTGAAAGTATTCGATTGCCGGCAGCTTTTCATCCATATGCCGCCAGCAAAATTGCACTTGAAGCACTCAGCGTGAGTATGCGCAATGAATTGGCACTTTATGGAATTCCATTGAGCATCATTCGCCCGGGGGCCATCAATACTCCTTTTCTGGAAGGTCTTTACACAATGAAAGATCGTATAGATAACAGTATCTATAAAAAACACCTTCATAATTTCGCTTCAAAAGCCCCGGGAGAGATCCATAATATTGAAACGCCACAAAAAGTTGCTGAAGTGATTCTAAAGGCACTCATCAAAGCAAAACCAAAACGCTATTACCACGTAAACAACAATCCAAAGTTGAGGATCGCAGCCCTTTTGCCGCATAGGGTAAGAGATTATTTTATGCAAAAAATGCTTAAGAAATAGTTTTAAGTTTGAGTTTTGAATTAAGATTCAATTCAAAATCCATCATCCGGTGCCTCCTCTGTAGTTTCAACGAAAGAGGATATTTCATAATTTCACAGGCTCATATAGGAATTCCTATCTTTGACCAAAATAATCAGAATGAAATTTTCCGTCATCATTGCATTGCTTTTTCTTAGTATTGCCATCCGCGCACAGGAGATTACCAACAGAATCCCATTTCGCGATGGTGACAAATGGGGCTATGCAAACAATCAGGGTGAGGTGGTTATAGAGCCAACGTATGATGCTGTTTTCCCATATTACGAGGGTGCTGCAAAAGTGTATAAAAACAAATTTTATGGGCTGATCGGCGCAGAGGGCCAAACCATGGTTCGCCTCACCCTCGAAGCTATGGGCGAGTGGTCTGAGGGCATGATCAAATACAGCCTGAACGGAAAAGATGGTTATTACGACAGCCGTGGCAATCGTGTAATCGCAGCTGATTATGTTGGTAGCTCTGATTTTTCCGAAGGCATGGCTTATGTAAAGTTAAATCGAATGTACGGCTATATTGACAAACAAGGCCGGATGGTGGTCCCCATGAAATATATGGAGGCCCGTGCATACAGCGATGGCATAGCTGTTGTTGGACAAAAAAACCGCTATGGATACATCGATAAATATGGAGATGAGATCGTTAAACCGGTATATGAGTATGCAAGCAATTTTAAGGACGGTTTTGCATCCGTGACAGTGCGTGGAAAGTATGGATTCCTTAATAAAGACGGCAAGCTCACAATACCTGCAATATATGATGATGCCAAGGCTTTTGGATACAATTTAGCAGCCGTTGAGAAGGATGGAAAATGGGGTTATATTGATGCAAAAGGAGAAATTGTTGTCCCCTTTGAACTTCAGGCTGCGAATACTTTTGTAGCTGAATTTGCTGCTGTAAAAAAAGAAGGTTTCTGGGGCTTTATTGATGAATACGGATACGAGATCAGTGGATTTGAATATGAAGAAGCCTCACCATTTCACGAGGGTGTGGCTTGTGTGAAACAAGGTGGTAAATATGGTTATATCGATGACCGCGGAAAAATTGTGATCGAATGCACTTTTGAGTATGCCTCTAATTTCCATGAAGGCAGGGCATTGTATAAAGAAAAAGGTCTTTGCGGATATATAGACAAAAACGGAACAACCGTAATACCAGCAAAATACGACAAAGCAGTACCGATCTTTCATAATGGCATTGCAGAAGTTGAACTTGATGGAAATATCTTCTGGATCGCTGCCACTGTGAGAGTAGATTGGTAGTGATTTGTAAAATATTAATGCGTTGATGCA
>CAZASJ010000026.1:0-38025 GCA_964487735.1 uncultured Bacteroidales bacterium
CTATTAACCAACAATACCAGGCTAGTAAGAGGGTTGTCATTATTTTAACCGGACACCAATAATTCCGATTTCGTAGTTCGTAGTTCGTAGTTCGTAGTTCGTAGTTCGTAATTCATCATCCAGTGCCTCCTCTGAAGTTTTAACGAAAGAGGGTAATTCAAAATTAACTTGGCACTCGGCACTCAATTGGGGTTACTGGATGCTTGCGTCAGGCATCAGGCATCAGGCGTCAGGCGTCAGGCGTCAGGCGTCAGGCGTCAGGCATCAGGCGTCAGGCGTCAGGCATCAGGCTTAAAGTACTCCAAGTACTCCAAGTATTCCAAGTACTCCAAGTATTCCAAGTACTCTAAATACCCCGTCCCCCATAACCACCGAGTCCTCGGGGCAAGCACTGAAACACCGCGCACACCGAAGCCCAGGCGAAGGTGTGCTGAAACACAGGAACACAGAAACCACCATCTCCCCGGGGCATGCATTGAAACAGTTCTGCAATATTCTCTCTTGAATTTCTAAAAATCCCTGAAGTCTCGTTTTCGCTGAAGTTTCAGGTCTTTCAGCATATTGGCTTTTACATTAAGGGCAAAGTTCCAGGATTGGCGTCCGCCAATGGGAATCCAGTTAAAACGCATTTCGAAGCAATGCAGGTCGCGGTAGATATTTATTGAAGTATAGGACAGTTCGGCTGCTTCAAAGTCCCAGCCTGTCCGGAATCCGATTTTCCACTTGGGTGTAATATTAAAATCACCGCTTACGCCCAATGTTTGTACAAGGTCCTCTTGTTTTTCAACATCTATCTGATTGGTGTACTTTAAAGTGGTGGAATACCTTAAGTTGTATGTAATATTAAGGTTCCACTTGATATCCCAATCGATATAATCATCGTAGTTATTATAAATACTTTCCTGTTCATCTGAAAATTCAATATCTTCTGTACCTTCATCCAGTTCTTCTTGTCTTGACTTAACATCACTGCCTTTTTTCTTAAAGAATTCGGGATTCAGCCTTAGGTTTGCACTAAAATCCCAGCTTGTATTATCAAGTCGGAGTAAACGGCGATTTACCTGCCACTCTGTTTGGTGCAGATTACGTGTGCCTGCAGAATCCAGGATATAGGGATCCCAGCTGCTGGAATAACGTACATCAAAGCCCTTAAAGAGGGTTGTCCGGCCACTAAGCTTTAACTTGGCCCAATTTAGAGAATCCTTGGCCATATCATAGGAAGTGGAAACAGTAAAATCATCTATCAGCTTAACCTTTTTTGTCCCTGTGACCGTATCCTTTCTTGACCTCACTTTCATTTCAAGGTTATTGCTCAGAGAAAAGTTGACTCTTCCTGATTTTTGGCCGGGTGGCGATCCGTAAACACCTCCCTCAAAAATTGAATATTCAACATCTTTCTCTTGATTGGGATCATAATAGGAATCATAATAGCCCCAGGAGGCAGCTCCAAAATCAGGTGTATAGGAGAAGGATACTTTGGGTGTGATCACATGCCGGATAGCACGAACAGGGAAATTTTTCCCAAACTGAAACATTCCATAGATCTTTGTTGAAATACTTGATGAAAAGCTTCCGTCAATGGCATTCTTAAACCCGGAAATGGTATCCTCTTTCACATAACCAACAATGGTATCGCTTCCTGTGAAAAGGGTGTCATCAACCCAGTTTTTTTCAATGGTCTTGAAGTACATTCTGTCCGACACATTTATGGAGTTGGTCCAGGTAAAATACTTCAGTAATTTTATAGAACTGCTGATAGGAACACTATGCTTGATCCCATTTTGCATTTTATTCCAGGTTTCCGGTTGAAATAACAAAGAATCCTCTATGGTCACAGTATTCTTCATGTCGGCAGCGTAGCTGATACTGATATCCTGCCACCAGCGTGTGCCTCCACTGTGTGTTTTCTTCCTGAATGGGTAAAACCTGTTTACATTGAATGCAAGCTCAGGTAATGTCAGGGTCATCAACTTGGTTTTGGTATTCTGGCTATGGTTTGCATTCAGGGTAAGAAAGTACTTTCCGGCAAAACTGGTTTGATAAGCAACACTGGACTGGAATGTATTTGAAAGATAATCCTGTGCTGTTGTTGGATTGTAGAAATTCGATTTCCGGCTCCGGATATTCACATTTGCAGTGAAAGTGCTATTAGGCCTGGCTTTCGGATCCTGTTGATGCCTCCACCTGATCTGGTAATCCCTGTCGCGTTGATAATCGGTTTGGCCTTTTTCCCCGCTTATATTGATGGCATAGAGGAAATCAAAGTTGCCACTGTACTTATATTTTTTCTTATAACGTGTGGAAGGCTTCACGGCCCAACTGCCTTTTGTATAAATATCCCCTACGATCTTAAAATCGACGTAATCATTGATCGCCCAATAGTATCCTCCATTCTCAAAGTAGAAACCACGGTCGGCGGATTCCCCCCAGGTAGGAAGCAGAATCCCGGAATGCTGCCCCTTTTTAATAGGAAAAAATCCGAACGGCAGGAAGAGGGGTGTTGGAACGTCTTCAATAACAAGGTAAGCCGGTCCGGTAACAATACGCTTATTCGGGATCACCTTCGACTTAAAGTAACGGAATTCAAAATCACGGTTCTCGCAGTTCGGGCAGGTCGAATAAGAGCCACCCTTAATATGGGCTTCGTTATTTGGCATTTTCTTGATCACATCTCCTTGAATATTGCCTTCCCCATCCTGAGTCATCACATTTTTAATAAGGCCTTTCTTGGTTTCATAGTTATAGCGCATGGTGCGCGATTTAAACTCTGATTCCCCCTGTACAAAGACCGGCTGACCCTTCAATTTACCGCTTGAGTCGGCAAGTCCTGAGGCAAATAATTCGGTTTTATTAAAATCCAGTTCAACATAATTTGCCTTCAAACTAATATCTTCATAATTTATATTTGCTTCTTTATACATGAATACCTTATGGAGTTTCATGTTAAAATGGATTGAATCCATTGCTTCGAAATCGACCCTGCTCTGGAGTGCATTGGGCGAAACAGCGGGGGGCTGATCACTGTTATATGCTGGCAAGCTATCCATATTTATGAGCGTATCAGCCCGAAGCAGCAGCGTATCAGGGTTAATGGGTTTTTGTATAGGACGAAGGCTATCGGGGGTATTGGAATTTTGTTCCTGTTGTGCTGTTGACGTGCTGGCATACAGTAGCAGGCCTATGATCAATAGGCAATATATCAGCCGGTGAACTGTTAATAACGTGGTGAACAAATCAAATTTGTTGACGATGAATTAAGTACTATTTTTGTATTTACAACAATGTCTGCCTTTTTGCCGGATAGTATGAAAACTGCCGGTTAACTGGTGTAAAACTAAAAATTTATCCCATAGGTGAAACGTATCACTCTAATTTTTGGTATAATCTTACTGGGCCTGATTTTACCACAGGAAGGTCTTTCGCAGCAAAAGGTGCGTAAGGTAGTGATTGATGCCGGCCATGGAGGCAAAGACCCCGGAGCTGTGGGCAAGTATTCAAAAGAAAAAGACATAGCACTTGCTATTGCATTAAAGACCGGAAGCTATATTGAGAAAAATATTCCCGGTGTAGAAGTGATTTACACGCGAAAAACGGATGTATTTGTTGAATTGCGCAATCGTGCACAGATCGCCAACGAAAGCAAGGCAGATTTGTTCATTTCAATCCACTGCAATGCCAATAATTCGCCCAATCCTTCTGGTGCAGAAACATATGTGATGGGCTTACACAAGAGCCAGGCCAATCTGGAGGTTGCAAAACTGGAAAATGCAGCGATCCTTAAAGAAGAGAATTATTCTGATATGTATGATGGCTTTGATCCAAGCCGGGACGAAGATTACATCACTTTAACGCTTTTTCAGCATGCCTACCTTGAAAGTAGTTTGATTCTTGCTTCAGGCGTACAGGATCAGTTCAGGGAAAGAGCAGGACTGAAGGACCGTGGCGTTTGGCAGGCAGGGTTCTGGGTACTATATAAAACCGCCATGCCCGGAATATTGATTGAAACCGGTTTTATTTCAAATGCCAATGATGAACGCTATTTGCGGTCAGATGATGGCCAAAGTTATATTGCTTCTGCCATTTACAGGGCCTTCAAAGAATATAAATATATGATGGAAGACCCTACAAACAGTGCTGTGATGGCTGTGGGCAAGAATGTACCGAATGTGCAAGATTCAGAAATCCGCTTCAGGGTGCAATTCGCATCATCCTCAAAAATAAAATCAGTAGATAAATTTAAGGATATTACCGACGTACAGATGTACGAACATAATGGAATCTATAAATACACTTCCGGAAACGAAACCTTGTATAAAGAGGCTATTCGCTTGCAAAATAAGATACGCCTTAACAAGAAATACCGTGATGCATTTGTCGTCGCCTTTAAAGCCGGAGAGCGCATCGACCTGAATGAAGCAAGGAAATTGAGTGGTCAATAGATCTGCAGAAAGCCCGGGGTTTATACGTTTTTTCACATAATTTATGTAACTTGACAAAACATTTATAAGTAAAATGAGTTAACTTTGTAAGAAACCGCTGCAGTTTGAAGTATAAAAAAGAGATTGGTATCGGATTAATTTTTATTGTGGCCCTTGTCTTATTTATCTGGGGTTTCAGCTTCCTTAAAGGGTTTAACCTATTCAAGGAACAAAGGGTCGTTTATGCCGTTTATCAACAGGTTAGCGGCTTATCCAGGGCCAACCCGGTTTCCATTAACGGTTTGAAGGTTGGACAGGTATCCGATATCTATTTCGAACCGGGATTTTCAGGGAATATCATTGTTAAGCTCACGATTGAAACACAAATACCCATTCCGCGAAATTCAATTGCTCTGATTTATAGTTCCGATTTAATGGGTTCCAAAGCCATTGACCTTAAGCTCGGGAATGATTCTTTATACATCAAAAATGGAGATACCCTTGCTACAAAGGTAGAGGCAAGCCTTAAAGAGGCCGTGAACCAACAAATACAACCCCTAAAAGCGAAAGCGGAGGAATTGATCGTTTCCATCGACTCAGTGGTTACAGTTATCAAACAAATCTTTAGTGAAAAGGCAAGGGAAAACCTCACTTCCAGCCTGGCAAGTGTTCAGAAAACGTTTGAGAATCTTGAAAATGCCTCTTTCAACCTGGATCAGATGATCGCAGCTGAAAAAGTTCGTTTCGGTGAGATTATGTATAATCTTGAATCCATCACAAGCACCATAGAAGAGAACAAAGAAAATATTGACAATATGTTGTCGAATTTCTCGACCCTTTCCGATTCACTTGCCAAGGCTAAGATTCCGCAAACCTTTGCCAATATTAATCGTGTGGTTGGGGACGTTGCAGGGATCGTTGATAAGATCAACAATGGTGAAGGATCCATCGGCATGTTGGTTAATGATGAAGCTCTTTACAATGATCTGCAAAGATCAGCGGAACAGTTGAACCTGCTTCTTGAAGACATCCGCATAAATCCAAAACGCTACGTCAGATTCTCACTCTTCTAATAATTTATTCAAGGATTTTTCAAATCTCATCACACATCTTTTATCCCCCGGCATTCAATAGCGGCGACTTTAATCATCACTGAAATCCCTCAGGAGCTTACGGTATTCGGAAAACACATTTGCACGTGAGATAAATCCGATGTACTTCCCATCCCTGATGACAGGCAGATTATAATTTCTTGTTTCCTGGAATTTTTTGGCTACCGCCTCCATTGATTCTTCAGGATCTATAGAAGTAGCAGGCATAAACATCATGCTCTTTACCAATTTATTATCATAGAGTTCTGGTTTGAACATGATATTGCGAATGTCATCAAGCACAATGATTCCGCAAAAGTTTTCGTCCTTATCAATAACCGGGTAAATATTCCTTTTCGAGTTGGAAACCACCTTAACAAGGTCGCCCAATGTATCATTCGGTTTAACTGTTTTGAAGTCACGCTCGATTAATTTGTGCACCGTCATCATACTCAGGATGGCTTTGTCCTTATGATGCGTAATAAGTTCTCCCCTTCGGGCAAGCTGATGCGTATAAACTGAATTTTTTACAAATATCCTGATGGTTGCATATGAAATGGTCGCAGTTACCATAAGCGGAACAAATAATTGGTATCCGGAGGTTATCTCAGCAATAAGAAAGACCGCTGTCAGGGGTGCATGCAGTACACCTGCTATCAGTCCGCCCATCCCAACCAGGGCAAAATTGCTCGAATTCAAATTACTTACACCCAGGTATTTCAAAAAGGTGGTAAAGAACAAGCCGGTGAAAGCACCGAGGAAGAGGGTTGGTGCAAAAATACCCCCAACACCACCGGCCCCAAAAGTCACTGATGTGGCTATGGCTTTGAAGAATATTATCAGGAAAAAAAGCACAAAGACTACAATAATCTCATCTTGATATCCATAAAAGGGGCTGTTATTGAACAGAGGGCTGTAATCTCCCTTTAAACAAGCATTCACTGCCTCATAACCCTCACCATAGAATGAGGGAAAAAGAAAAATGAGTAAACCAAGGATGACTCCACCCAGCATCCATTTTAAATACCAGGCTTTAATCTTTTTAAATCCTGATTCAATGAAGATATACATTTTGGTAAAATAAACTGATACCAAACCAGCCAACAATCCCAGAAGGATGTAATAAGGTATATCGTGGAGCGTAAATGCGACCTTAATATCAAAGGGGTACATCACTGCTTGTCCAAGAAAGAAATAGGAGGTAAGAACTCCAGTCACCGAGGCGATCAGCAAGGGTATCAGTGAGGCCATGGTAAGATCTATCATAATCACCTCAATCGCAAAAACAACCGCTGCAATGGGTGATTTAAAGATCGCCGACATAGCCGCAGCAGAAGCCAGTCCCAACAATAGAGTGATCTGTTTGTAGTTCAGCCTGAACAGCTGGCCCAGGTTAGATCCAATAGCTGCCCCGGTTGCTACTGTAGGGCCCTCCAACCCTACTGATCCGCCAAAACCAACAGTAAAGACTGAGGTAATGATGGATGAGAAAATATTATGCCTTCGGATCACTCCGTGATTACGGGAAATGGCAAACAAAACGCTTGGAATACCATGTCCCACATGTTGGCGAATGACAAAACGAACATATAAAACAGCGATTAAAATCCCAATGGCGGGTAAAACAAAAAAGAGATAATTCTGATAATCGACAGCGATATTACTTGTAAGAAGACTCTTTACAAGGTGTACTCCATTTTTAATAATCACTGCACCCAAACCTGCCAGGACCCCAATGATCACACTGAGTATCATAATGAGGTTCTTTTGGCTCATATTCTTAATACGCCAGATCAGAAATCTTCGCCAAACTGCTGTTCGTTTCATAAATTTGATTAGAAGTTGCGAATATACATCAAATGATAAAAAGAATACAATTTTGTATCTTCGTTGACTATGAAAAGAATCATCTCTTATAACGTAAACGGTATCCGCGCCGCCATCAAGAAAGGCCTCCTGGAATGGTTTTCAGCCGTCGATGCTGATATTATCTGTCTTCAGGAAACCAAAGCCCAACCTGATCAGATCCCACTATTCGATATAGAGGCATTGGGATACATAAGCTATTGGTATTCAGCTAAAAAGAAGGGCTATAGCGGTGTGGCCATTCTGTCAAAACAAGAACCGGATCATGTTGAATATGGAATGGGAATCTCAAAATATGATGATGAGGGTAGGTTCATCCGTGCCGACTATGGAGATCTCAGTGTGGTAAGTGCTTATCATCCTTCCGGATCGAGTGGTGAATTAAGACAGGCTTTCAAGATGGAATGGCTGGCCGATTTTCAGCAATATATCAATGAACTAAAAAAAGAACGGCCGAATTTGATTCTTTCCGGTGATTACAATATTTGTCATAAGCCTATCGATATACACGATCCGATAAGAAATGCAAAGAGTTCCGGTTTCCTTCCGGAAGAACGTGAATGGCTGGGTGCATTTATCGACAGCGGCTTTATTGACACCTTCAGGCACTTCAATGAGGAACCTCATAATTATTCATGGTGGAGCTACCGTGCAAATGCAAGAGCAAAGAATCTTGGCTGGCGCATCGATTATCATATGGCCAGTAAAAATCTGGAATCAAAATTAAAGCGCGCACTTATACTACCGGATGCACATCACTCGGATCATTGTCCGATCGTGGTGGAAATTGATCATTGAAAATAATTGTGAAGAGGAGCCAAGGAAAAAGGGAAAGGTATTTTATTAACCAAAAAGCTCTTTGATCAGGTCTTCAATCTTCTTAACAAAAACGATTTCCGCTTTGTATTTTTTTTGATCGATGCTTTTTTTGGCATAGATGGATACGAATATTTTTTCAAATCCCAGTTTATCTGCTTCAGCCACTCTCTGTTCAATCCTGTTCACTGCTCTTATTTCGCCGGACAGGCCTACCTCTCCTGCAAAGCAATATTGCTTTGGAATGGGGATATCAGCATTTGACGACATTACCGAGCTGATAATAGCCAGGTCAACAGCCGGATCATCTATCCTCAGGCCACCTGCAATATTCATAAAAACATCCTTTACTCCCAACCTGAAGCCTGCCCTTTTTTCGAGTACTGCCAGGAGCATATTCAAACGCCTTGCATCGAATCCGGTGGCTGATCGCTGGGGCGTTCCGTATGCCGCTGATCCCACCAATGCCTGAGTTTCAACCAGCATGGGCCGCTGGCCTTCAATCGTAGCAGCAACAGCCACACCACTCACATCCTCATCACGTTGGGAAATCAATATTTCCGAGGGATTATTGATCTCACGCAAGCCCTTGTCTGTCATCTCAAAAATACCCAGCTCTGAAGTAGGTCCAAATCGATTTTTCACCGAACGGAGGATCCGAAATTCATAATGACGGTCACCCTCAAACTGGAGGACAGTATCTACCATATGCTCCAGCACTTTTGGGCCGGCCAGCATTCCATCTTTGGTAATGTGCCCAATCAGGATTACCGGTGTATCTGTCAGCTTGGCATAACGCTGAAGTTCAGCAGCACATTCGCGAATTTGTGATATGCTTCCGGGAGATGACTCTATGCGGTCGGTATAAAGAGTTTGTATGGAATCAATTACCAGAACGTCGGGTTCAATGTCATCCAGAAACCTGAAAATATTTTGTGTATTTGTTTCGGTGAGTACCAGGCAATCAGGGTTTTTCTCTCCTATCCTGTCGGCCCTCATTTTGATTTGTTGATCGCTTTCTTCACCAGTAACGTATAGAACCCTCTTATTCTGAAAGCGCAATGCTACCTGGAGCATCAGGGTAGACTTTCCTATTCCAGGTTCACCACCAATAAGTACGATTGAACCATTCACCAGACCTCCTCCCAAAACACGATTCAGCTCTTGTGTGCCTGTATCGATTCTTTCTTCTTTGCCAGAAGTGATTTTTTCTATTGAGACAGGGGCATTTTTTTTACCTGACCTGATCTCTCCCATAGAAGCTTCCCTTGAACTATCTTTTTTAACAACCTCCTCAACATAGGTATTCCATTCGCCACAACTGGGGCATCGGCCAATCCATTTAGGTGACTGGGCTCCACAATTCTGGCAGAAAAAAATAGTTTGCGCTTTTGCCATGGTGAAAAAAATATTCCTGCTTGAAGCAGGTGATCAAATTTATGATGACTTTTTGATCTTATCAATAATGGCTGAGGTTGAATATCCTTCAACAATATCCATGGTGATGATTTCACCCCCTTTTGCCTGAACGATATCGGCCCCCACAATCTCACCGGCCTCATAATCTTTCCCTTTTACGAGAACATCCGGCTGGATTGCTTTGATCAGATCATGTGGAGTATCAGCCTCAAATATCACAACGGCACCAATAAATCCAAAGGCTGCAAGAGCCATGGCCCTTGACTTCTCGTCGAGAATGGGTCTTGAATCTCCTTTAATGCGTTTTATGGAAGCATCTGAATTCAGGCCTACAATGAGCAGGCTTCCTTCAGCAGCAGCCTTTGCCAGGTATTCTACATGGCCAAGGTGCATAATATCAAAACAGCCGTTCGTGAACACGATCTTATGCTCGTGAAAGCGCCACACCGCCAGTTGCCACTCAAATTCCTGGTCGAGGTGCCAGATCTTTGATTCTATATGTTCAAGATGATTCATTTTTAGTTTTATTTTTTTGTAAGAATAGCATCAGGAAGGAAAGTCCTCCAACAACAATGATCATAAGCGTCTGCGCTGCATGGGTTATGGTTGCAAATGAAGCAGCGATCAGTGGAGAGATGCCATAAAGTTCATAAAGAATCGCTTTTACGATCCAATGGTAGGTTCCAATCCCACCGGGTACAGGAGCCACAATGCCCAAACTGCCAATGCTCATGACTGTCAGGGCATCTTCAAAACCAAGGCCGGATGTTTCCTGAAGTGCTAAGAAAGGCAGGTATATCATTAAAGTATACATACCCCAGATCACCACAGTGTAGATAAGAAATCCTGCCTTGTTTTTTGTTTTCCTGATGGTTTGGATTCCTTCAACCATCCCTTTTGCAAATTCTGCCAGCTTACGGAAAAATGCATACCGCTGCAAAAAACTACCAAATTTTTTCCAGAGAACGACTACAATTACAATTATTACAACAAATACAATGATAAAAATAATAATGGGGACAATATTGTTTTCGAAATGTGCCGATAAAGGAGTTAAAACATTTTGGCTTATAAAGCTGCCCACCAATTTCCATTGGAAGACAATTACCATGAAGATGATTGTGAGCAGCACGATCATATCAAAAATACGTTCGGCAATCATGGTCCCCAACACGGCTGTAAAAGGAATTTTTTGTTTCTTGCTAAGCACTCCACAACGTGTCACTTCTCCGAGTCGGGGCACAGCAGTATTTGCCAGGTATCCTGTCATTACTGCATAAAAAGTGGTTAAGAGGTTTGTTTTATACCCCATGGAATTGATCAGTATATTCCAGCGGGCAGCACGTGCCAAATGAGAGAGGATACCTGCCAATATGCCCAGGAGAATCCATTTATAATCGGCAGTCAGGATGGCCTCAATAATCTCCTGTGGATCTTGCTTTCTGAAAACCAGCCATAAAAATAATACTCCCAAAAGAAGGAATACCAAATAATTAAAAACGGACAGTGCCTTCTTCACTTACTAAATTTTATTATTGGCATCAGGAAAAATGATCGATGGCTTATAAGAAGCCGCTTCATCTGCATCCATAGAGGCATATGAAACAATTATAACGAGATCGCCAACAGCAGCTTTGCGTGCGGCAGCACCATTAAGGGAAATAATGCCTGACCCTCTCTGGCCTTTTATCACATAGGTTTCCAGTCTTTCGCCGTTGGTGATGTTATAAATGTGGACTTTTTCGTTCTCTATCAGTGCGGCAGCATCCATCAGATTTTCATCAATGGCTATGCTTCCAACATAGTTAATATCGGATTCGGTAATTGTACACCGGTGAATCTTCGATTTGAGTACTTCAATTTGCATATCGGGGCAAAATTACAAAAATTCGCAACAGAATTACATTTTTAAGTTATCGATGAGCCTTACTTCTCCCAAAAACAATGCAATAAAGATCCTCGCATTCTTTGATTCATTCCAGGAGTTTATTTCCTGCAGGCTTCGTTCATCGGCAATCTGAATATATTCCACTTCTATACCCGGAAGGGCATTTAATTTTTCTTCAGCACGGAATAAAACTCTGTCAAGTTCTTCTTTATCCCACTGTTTCCTGATCCATTTAAGGGTTCTGTAAATTTCAGGAGCGATAATTCTCTCTTCTAAAGAAAGGCGAACATTGCGTGAGCTCATAGCCAGGCCATCTGCTTCGCGAATAATGGGACATGCTACGATCTCGACCGGAATATCTTCCTTCTCCACCAGGGCCCGTATGATCATTAACTGTTGAAAATCTTTTTCACCAAAATATGCTTTGTGTGGCATGCAAATATCCAACAGTCGTTTTACTACCACCGCAACCCCATTAAAATGCCCCGGGCGGTGCTGCCCTTCCATGATGTTTTCAAGAAAGCCAAAATCATAGTGCTCACTAACCTTATCAGGATACATTTCAGTAACACTTGGGGCAAATACGATATCGCATCCATTCACTTGCAATAGCTTGCTATCGTCTTCTGGTGTGCGGGGGTATTTCTTCAGGTCCTCAGGATTATTGAATTGAATCGGGTTTACAAAGATGCTTACCAGGCTGATATCATTCTCTTCTACTGATTTCTTTAAAAGAGAGATATGCCCATCATGCAAAGCCCCCATTGTCGGGACAAAGCCAATCGACTTAGCCTGTGCACGATATTCAAGAATCGCAAATTGCAGGTCATTTATATTGTTATAGATCTTCATGGGATCAGATTTGAATGCTCATCTCTTAATGCTTCACACAGGATAACTATAAACCTTGATAGAGCCCTCATCTGATAATAGCGAAATAATCTTCTTCCAGGCTCACTTCCGGCGTTTCAATAATGCGACCAATTTCTTTCCCATCCCGGTAAAAAATAAAGGTGGGAACCTTTACAATATCATAATTATCGACTGATACTTCACCCCCGGTCTTATTCCCATCCACACAGATCACGTTCATCACATCCTCCGGAATACCAGCCTCATCAAGTATTCTATAAAACCTTGGCACCTGTTCCTGGCTATCGTGACACCAGCTAGCCAAGACTAGCTGTATCTGATAGTCAACATCATGCCTTTTGATCTTTTTCACGATCTTCTTAAGGGGCACATATTCGTCATATTCATTGTTATAACTTTCGCCAAATTCACCCTCCCGAAGTCCGCTGCGATTGCAGTACCCTATCAGAATCTCTTTATCATATTTTTCGTCGATCATTTTTTTGTTCAATTCCTGTGATAGAGAAGAAAAAGTGATGCTAAATAAAAATAAAGTAAACCAAAGTGCTGTTTTCATTGTTTTAGTTTATGGAAGCTTTAACTTACAAAGATATGCAATGATTTTTAGCAAGCTTCGTTTAACAATATACTATAACTTTACAAAAAAGAGCGATATGGGCAGTGAAGAACGTTCATTCAACGAAAACCTTGACTTACTTATCAAGTTATTCAAGAAGTTGAAGGATAAAACTTCTTTTGATGATATGCACGGCATAGACAAGACTTTTTACCAGAATTTTGAATATCTCCTGGGAAATTATGAGAATATGCGTGATCAATTATCTGAAGAATTGCTTGATAAATTCGGAGAGCCTGTAAAGGGCATGATCGCCCACCTGGTAGATCAATTAAAAGCTGAGTTGGGTGATGACATCAGTGAATTTGAGCTTGATGAGGAAGCACAAAAAAAGACGATGATTGTTCCGGATGATATCGCCAAGATCGACCAACTCTTAAGCAATCCTGATCTTAGCGATGAGGAAATCAATAAACTGCTGGATGAGCGATCAAAACTGGCGAAGAAATTGCCTTTTGATCCTGATGACATCTTAAGCAATCCTGATCTTTCCAAATAAAAAAGGCCTGCAAAATTGCAGGCCTTTTCATTATTCAACATTCTATTATTACTAAAGTGAGCCCTCGTCGTATGCCCGTTCTCCGTGGAGTGCTGCATCTAAGCCCATTTCTTCTTGATCTTCAGGGACCTTTACCCTGGTAATATAATTAATTAAGATCAGCATTAAGTAGGTAAAAAGGAATGCATAGGCAGAAGCGCCCAATACAGCTACCACCTCTTTCGCGAAGAAAGCTGTTCCTCCAAAAACGAGGCCATCGGCACCTGCCGGATTGATGGTAGTAGTTGCAAATACTCCAAGCATAATAGTCCCTAATACACCACCGATTCCGTGAACGCCCCATACATCAAGGGCATCATCCCAGCCAAGTTTGTTTTTTAAGTTCACTGCCAGGTAGCAAACAGCACCTGCAGCAATCCCAATTATGGCAGCTGCCCAGAGTGGAACGAATCCTGCGGCCGGAGTGATGGTTGCAAGGCCGGCAATACTACCTGTCAGCAATCCAACAAACTTTGGTTTCTTTTCCCTGCTCCACTCAATAATCAGCCATGTAATGGCTGCAAAAGAAGCAGCAATATCCGTATTAACAAATGCCTGAATGGTAATGCTGTCAACTTGTAATTGGCTACCTGCATTAAAACCATACCATCCAAACCAGAGCAGGCCGGTACCAATGGCAACCAGTGGAATGCTGTTTGGCGGAGCCAGCTGGTCCCTTCTCTTGCCAACATAAAATACCGAAGCCAGCGCAGCAAATCCTGCAGTTGCATGAACAACAATACCACCGGCAAAGTCAAGTACGCCCCATTCAGCAAGAAGGCCGCCGCCCCATATCATATGTACAAACGGATAATAAACGAAGATCTGCCAAACCACAAGATAGATCAGGTATGCTTTAAAGGTGATCCTGTTTACAAAAGCGCCTGTAATAAGTGCAGGAGTGATAATGGCAAACATCATCTGATATGCAAAGAAAAGCAGTGGTGGGATACCATTGCTGGTATCATACATTTGATCGATGGTCATGCCTTTCAGGAAGACCTGTTCAAAGTTACCGATCACGCCGCCTTCACCTCCGCTAAAACAAAGGGAGTAACCAAAGGCATACCACAGAATAGTAGTAATACCCAGCGAAACGAAAGTCTGGATCATAATACCGAGGATATTTCGTTTCCCGGCTAAACCTCCGTAAAAAAATGCAAGACCCGGTGTCATCAGCATCACAAGGCTGGTGGCTACGAGCATAAATCCAATATGTCCTTCCATGATAGTTTGTATTTTAGATTAATTGATTTGGTTAAAGACTGAATCCGAATACTAAGAAAATGTTTTGTGCCTGTGGGTTGGTAATGATTTGTGCAAAGAGAGGCAATGACCATTTTTCGGTGATCTGAATGTCTTTACTAACTCCAAGGCCTACATTGACAACACTAAAGCCGTCTGCACCGGGTGTGAGGTAGATGCCTTTTCCTGTTGCGCCCCCCATGAATACAGTATAGTCAACATATTTGCAACTTCCTTTATATCCTATTTCAAAATACAATGAATTATCCTTATCAGCACCATAGAAATTATAGTTGGCAGTGAAATACAGTGGTACGTTCCCGGTTCCGTTAAAACCAAGGTTTCCCTCAAAAATATGCCCGGTCGTTGTATCCCCATAGTCAAAATAATTGTTCATGCTCACAGTAGCATCCGGAAAGAAATAATCAGTTAACCCGACAGTAAACATATCTTTCGCAAATGTATAGGATGCATATAGGTCTACTTCCTGCATATTGGCAGCATTCGTGGAAAATGACCCCCAGGTCCCGATCTCAAACCCTGCTATTGAATATGAGATAAAAGGCTGAATACTTGGAGAATTTCCAAAGTCAGTACCGCGCCAAACATAGCGGCTGACCATGTCCGTGCCGAAATCAAGTTTGGATTTATTGTCATCCTGGGCATGTAGGCCCTGCATAGATGGCAGCAGTAAAAGCAATAATGCTGCAAGGATCATAAAACTTCTTTTCATAGCTTCTTGGTTTAATTAAACATTTCAGCACAAATGTTAAAAACACAGCCATGAGATTCAATCATACCAAAACTGAAATGCAATCAGAACAGTACTGATAAAGCCATAGGTGAATTACGGAAAAATCCTGGTATGTCACTGGTTATATGACACATACAGATAACAAGATCTTCTTTGTATTGATTCTAAATTTCGAGGATGCCATTCTTTATGGCAAATTTAACCAGGTCGACAGTTGTCTTTAATTCCAGCTTTTGCATGATGTGGTTTTTATGGGATTCCACCGTCCGCGTGCTGATAAATAGCTTGTCGGCAATCTCTTTATTACTATGTCCGTCACTAAAAAGTTTCAGCACTTCTTGTTCGCGTGAGCTCAGCAGGTCGAGCCCTTTTTCTTCGGGCATATCATCCGTTTTGGCTTTTTTAATATAGCTTTTCAGGATAACGCTTGAAATGGAATCACTAAAATACTCTTCCCCTTTTATGATTGCTTCAATGGCAGTATTCAGCTCCTTTTTGGTGGTATTTTTGGGAAGATAACCGGCAGCACCGGCCTTGATAGCATTAAATATGAAGTCTTCGCTTGTATACATGGAAAGGATCAATACCCTGATCACGGGATAGTGCTCTGATAAATATGTTGTCAGTTCAATACCTGACATCTCCGGCAGGGAAATATCCACAATAGCTACATCCGGTATTTTACTCTTCAGAATAGCCAGCATTTCTTTTCCACTCCCGGCCTCATCAATTACCTGAATGTTTTCCATCCCTTCTATCAGCAGCCTGATACCATCTCTAACGATCTGATGGTCGTCAACAAGAATAACTTTTATCATGAATCTTTATTTTTCATTGGAATCCTTACAATGATCCTTGTTCCTCCTTTTGGCGGATTTTCTATTTCAAAATGCCCTTGCAAAAGGCCGGTTCTTTCACGCATATTGTGGAGGCCATTGCCAGATTTAACGGATTCGTTGTTGATTTCAAATCCTATCCCATTGTCTTCAATCAGCATGTATATCTGGCTGTCGGCCCTATCGATCTTTACAATAATTACAGATGCATTTGCATGTTTCACAGCATTATTGACAGCTTCCTGTGCAATCCTGTAAAGATAGGTTTTTGTTGTTTTATAAAGGTCTTCAAATTTCCCTGAAGCATAGAATTTCCCAATAATATCCGCATTCTCAGACACTCCTTCCACGAGGTTCCTTAAAGCCGTGCTAATCCCGAATTCATGCAGTACCGCCGGCATAAGATCGTTCGACATACGTCTGATCTCATCAATGGTATCATCGAAGGATGCCTTGACATCATTTAGCATTTTCATGCTTTCGCAGGGTTCAGTTGTCCTGATATTTTCCATTTTGAGTTTGAGGGCAATGAGCATTTGTCCCAGCCCATCATGCAATTCTCTTGAAAGGCGCTGTCTCTCTAATTCCTGGCCATCTATGACAGATCGCAGCCGCTTGAGTCTCTCTTTTTTTAACTCGCTCGTTTTATCGGCCAGCTTCACCGTCATAGTATTAAATGAATGCGTTAGGTCGCCTATTTCATTCTTCTGTCCTGATTTCAACTCCGTGTCGAAATCTCCCTGCCCGATCTTTTCTGCAGCATTTTTCAACCTTATGAGAGGAGCAGTGATCCTTCCTGAAAGGAAAACCGCTGCAAAAAACAAGAAGAGCACGATAAAGGAACTGATGATCAAAATATTGTTTCTGATGGCGTTCAGTGGAACCTGTGCCTCAGCCAGGTCAATTTCTGCCAGGATCACCCAATGAAGCCCGCTGATATCAACAAAACTGAATGAACTTAAAACCCTTTTTCCCCTGTAATCATTGAAAATGCCAATGCTGTCAATCCCTTTCAGGGCCATTTCTACACCTGGGGTCGAAACTACAGTATTCAGGATGGAATTATCCATGAAACGCGAAATGCTACGCATCAAATAATCTTCGCCAACCAGGTAGGATTCTCCTGATTCACCCAAGCCTTCATAAGGATTGTTCTCATACATTATTTTATTAATGGCCTGGATAGATATCTCCAGGGCGATCATGCCAAGCATTTCATCACCCTCCATCAGGGGAGCACCGATAAATAAGCCGGGGTCATTTTTAGAATTATCAAGGTCAACAATAACAATATCTCTTCGGGTTTCAATTAATTCCACAAGTCCGGGAGGAACAAGACCTTCTGATAATTCCAATAATTTTTCATCAGGCAGATCAGTGACATTAGTTGGAATCTTCAAAGTAAGACCATCCTTCGAGAAAACATAGAAATAACGGAAATAGTCCTGGGCTGCCAGATAACGGGAAAGATAATTATCATAAATATTTAGAATTGTACCCGCATTTTCCCCATCACCCGAATTGCTATTTAGGACAATTTTCAATAGTTCCCTGGCTTCTGCAGACGAAGCGACCAATTTAATGTCGCGTGAACGGTCGGCAAAAAAACTTTCAATTTGTCTCTTTTTCACAACCCTGACAGATGTTAGTTGATCAAATGTCCTGTCGAGAAGAATATCGCGGGCTGTGTAATACGAAAAAGTACCTATTATAAGAATGATTACAACACCAAAGATCACAAAGTTCAGCACCAGGCGATCGCGAAGAGATAAATAAGTCCTTTTCCTGTTTTCAGACATCCTGACAATTTTCGCATTATCGAATATACAAATGTATAATATCTAAGGAAACAACAATCACTGCCAAAACTGATGTAAGTTTGAACATTTACGAATTGCAGGCGTTTACAAATTGTATGAATGCAAATCAATAAAAATCGAATCATGAGTAAAGATAATTTTGTAAAAGATATGTTTGGTATCGTTGATGCCAAAAATGGTGCAGCGCTTGCTGCCATGATGACAGAAAAGGGTGTTTTCAGATTTGCAAATATTCCCGGAGTTGTTGGCAGAGAAGCAATTACTGGATTTCTTGATGGCTTTTACAAGAGCATTCAAGACATTGCTCATAGTGAGATCGAAGACTGGAAGGTGGATAATACACGTTTTGCCACCGGCTTGGTTACCTATACGCGGCATGACGACTCAAGCCTTTCGGTACCCTTTTCAGTGATCCTGAAAATGCAGGGTAAACTGATAAATGAATACATGATCTTCGTAGATACATCAGAATTATACAAGTAATATTGGTTTTATTGTTTTATTTTTGCAATTGCAGGACCTCCCTGCAAATGCAATAAATTATGACTACAACCGATTTACAGATCAATTGCAAGAACTGCAGCAGAAAGAAAAACATCTTTTCATTATTAAATGACCAAGAACTTGATCTTGTCGACAAGCATCGGTATGAGTTAAATTTTAATAAAGGAGAGATCATTTTCAAACAAGGCTCCCCTTTAACACATGTTGCATGCATTACTGATGGCCTTGTAAAGCTCTATATCGAAGGCCTTAACAAAAGGAATCTTATCCTTTCTTTTGCCAAGCCCGTTCAGATGCTCGGAGTCCCGGGAATGTTTGTGGATTACCGCCATCACTTTTCAGTGGCTGCAATAGAAGATACCACCGCATGCCTTGTGGATACGAAAATCATCGAAGAGCTGATAGAAAAAAACCACCTTTTTGCCTGCGACCTGCTCAAAAACAGCAATCTCACCAATATTTCAAACTTCAGTAAGTTCATTAATCTTACTCAGAAGCAAATGCATGGACGAATCGCCGATGCCTTTATGTTTCTCATGGATGAGATCTACTGCCGGAATCCTTTTATTATTACCATCAGCAGGCAGGACCTGGCCGATCTTACAGCCATGTCAAAAGAGAATGTAATCAGGGTTATGAAAGTATTCAAAGATCAGGGACTGATAAGGGTTGAAGGCAATGTGGTAGAAGTACTGAATAAAAAGGAAATGTTGCGAATCGGAGCCGTTGGATAAGCCTGAAAATACTATTTATATTCAGTCTAAGTATTAATCTTTGAACATTACAAGCCATTTCCGGTATTTCCTTCTATCTAATTAACAGGTACTTTCAATATTTATATTGACATATATCAATATTTTTATAGACATTGTGTTTATTCCCGTGTAATTGACATCCCTAAATTACCCATCAACATCATACGTATTTTTTTTAGCATACTGGATTGTGTTCGTAAACTTGTTGCAGAATTGAAAAGCAAACCAAAACAAACAACCAGAAATATGAAAAAACTCGTAACAATTTTACTTCTCGTCCCTATGCTTGCACTAGCAGTTATCGTAGCAAGCTGTACTAAAGAAGGTGCTCAAGGCCCTCCGGGAGAAAATGGAATCAATGGTACTGATGGTACCGCAACTTGTGGCCAGTGCCATAGCAATGACCAGGTAATGTTTGCTAAAACCAATCAATGGGCTCATTCAACCCATGCCAATGGTGGAAACTATGAAAGAAACAGTGGTGATTGCGCAATTTGCCATACCAGCCAGGGATTTTTAGGCTATAATGTTGCCGGAACGTATGATCCTGAAGCAGAGGGTGCTTTTATTTCAAATCCAAACCCACCAAACTGTTATACCTGCCACGACATCCACAATGCTTACACTGCGGCAGATTATGCATTAACACTTACTGATCCTGCTATGCTCAGGAATACCGGCGACCAGACTTTCGATTTTGGAACTGCCAACCTTTGTGCTAATTGCCACCAGGGTCGTACAGTTAGCCCATTCCCTGTTGCGGGCGGAGACGACATCGAGGTTACAAGCAGTCGTTATGGCGTTCACCACGGACCACAGGCAAATACAATTGCCGGAATGGGACTCTGGGAACCAGGAGCTCCTTACCCAGCTCACCCACACTCAAACATCAGCAATACATGTACACAATGCCACATGGCCGAACCTTATGGAGCACAAGCTGGTGGCCACACAATGAATGTTGGATATGAGTATCACGGAGCGATGGAGTTACTTACATCAGGATGTATTGAATGTCATACTGACGAAGAATCACTGATTACAAAAACAGAAGAACTCCAAACAGAGATTTCAGGTTTATTAGTTGATCTGAAATTACTTCTTGATGCAGCCGGAATCACTGCAGATGGTAGTGACAGTTCAATTCCAGGAACCTATGCTCCTGAAGTTGCCGGTGCTTGTCTGAACTACAAAGCCCTTACAGAAGACAGAAGCCTTGGCGTTCACAATCCTACATACATTAAGAAGGTATTGGAAAACTCTATTGCAGCCCTTCAATAAAAAGACCTAACTTTTATGAAAAAGGGCTTCAGTTGCGAATTGAAGCCTTTTTTCGTATATTAAAACTAAAATTAATACCATGAAAATATTAAAATCAATCCTGTTTATTGCATTGCTCGGGATTTTTCTCAGCTCTTGTGAGTACGAGTGGATTCAACCTGTAAAGAAACCAATACCGGAGAGTGTAAGTTTCTCCAATGACATCATGCCAATATTTAACAATGGCTGTAATGCCGGTGTTTGTCACGGTGCCGGAGCAGTGCCCCCTGACCTGACAGATGGAAATGCATACAATGCTCTGATTGATGGAGCCTATGTTGATACAACTACCCCGGAGGCCAGTATTCTTTATACCACTATGAAAAGTGGATCGATGAGAACTTATACCAGTCCAGGAGATGAAGAAATTGTGCTGGCATGGATAATCCAGGGAGCTTTAGACAATTAATTGACAAACAATAAAATTTCAGAGCATGAAAAAATTAAATATATTTCTATTAACCCTCCTTTTCCTCCCTGCATTTGGTATTGCCCAGGATGGAGAAGTGGTAGAGCCAAAGGTGAAGAGCAAGCCTGTAAGGCCCATGTTTGGATGTCCTACCGTAATCGATAACCAAACGGTATACATTCCAACTGCCAAAACACTTGAAGTTGTTATTGAACACCGTTTCGATAAGATTGAAAACATCTCAAACCTTTTCGGAATATATGGGTCATCCAATATCAGGATTGGCGCTAATTACAGTATAACCAACAAACTTTCTGTAGGATACGGAATAACCAAGCTCAGGATGCTTTCTGATTTCCGGATCAAATACAATATCCTGGAACAAACCCGTGACAACAAGATGCCAATCGCACTTACAGCCTATGGCAACATGGGAATTGATGGAAGGAACGAAAGTTATTTCGGTAAAGATTATAAATTTACAAACCGCTTCTCTTATTTTGCTGAGGTGATCGTGGCCAGAAAATTCACGGATTGGTTATCGATACAGGTTTCAGGCAGCTTCGCCCATATCAACAGGGTGGACTCCTTAATGGAACACGATAAATTTGGAATTACTTTTTCCGGCAGGGCAAGGGTATCT
Organism: uncultured Bacteroidales bacterium; assembly: GCA_964487735.1. Classification (GTDB taxonomy): domain Bacteria; phylum Bacteroidota; class Bacteroidia; order Bacteroidales; family B18-G4; genus B18-G4. Next base: position 21,812 of record CAZASJ010000026.1, read on the forward strand.
CCACAATCCTCTATTATCTTCAATTATGGAATACCACTGCCAATCAATGGTATTTCGGAAAACTTAAGTTTTACAAATCCTCCTAAAGATAATTTTGGAATTGGGTGGGAAATCTCAACCAGTACTCACGTATTTCAACTATTCGTGGCATCATCAACGGATCTGTCGCCACAATATATCCTCATGGAGAATCAGAATGATTGGCTCAGCGGCGATCTGTATTTCGGGTTTACAATTACCCGACTTTGGAGTTTCTAATTAGAAAGCCTGGCACTATATTAGGAATATATATTAATATATAAATACTAAATAAAACTAATCTCATGAAAACAAAAACAATCAACAACGTACTTAGCCTGGCCACTGTCCTTATGATGGCCATCGTATTTATGGCTTTTGCCTTCCCACAGGATCAGAAAAAGGGTGCCCCATGGGAAATCCCTTCTAAATATGAAAAAATGGAAAATCCATATGCAGGCGATGCCGACCTTATTAAAATCGGGAAAATGCAATATGCCAAGCATTGCAAATCATGCCATGGAAATGCCGGTCTCGGCGACGGGCCAAAAGCAAAACAACTTGGAACATTCCCCGGAGACTTTTCTTCTGAAGCATTCCAATCAACTTCAGACGGAGCACTCTATTACAAATCATTTGTTGGCAGGGACGAAATGCCCAATTACGAAAAGAAGATCACTGAAGAAGAAGACAGGTGGGCGATCATTAACTACCTGAGAACCCTTAAATAGTTTTATGAATAATGCAAAGGTGCTGCCTGCCACAGGTGGCACCTTTTTTTTCTAAATCAGGAACGATGAAAAGACTGCTAATCATTACTGCGTCCTTATTGCTTTTCACCCTATTGGCTTTCAGCATATTACCCAGTGCCCCACAAACTCCGTCAGAGGAGGATGAAAGAGTATTTGAATATGCAGAAGACAACCAGGGATGCCTGAAATGCCATGGACAATCATACTATTACTACTATAACGATTGGGTTGAAAGGGACATTAAGGAAAGGATGAACCCTTATTACATCGTTGATTCAACTGAATTTTATATTTCCAATCACTGGAATTTCCGCTGCACCGATTGTCATTCGGAAGATTATTCAAGTTTCCCGCATGCCGGAGAGCTTCGCATGGAACCCACGTATGAATGCATGGACTGCCATGAAGGAGATGATAACTTTGCTCAATACAACTTTGAGGGTATAAATGATGATTTCCATAAAAGTGTTCATTCATCAAAGCACTCCGAAGAATTTACCTGCTGGATGTGCCATAATCCACATACCTACAAGATCAATGCCCGCACCAATAAGGACATGAGCGAATTCATCCAATACGACAATGAAATCTGTCTGAGTTGCCACGCTGATGCCTCCAAGTACCAACTGTTGACGAACCTCGATAATCCCAACATCCTTGACAAACACGACTGGCTACCCAACCAGGGGCTCCACTTTAAGACTGTCAGGTGTATTGAGTGCCATGCCGAAATGAACAATGATATTATGGTAGCACACAATGTGCAGCCTAAAGAAAAGGCCGTAAAACGATGTGTTGAGTGCCATTCAAAAAACTCCATGCTTCTCACTTCATTATATAAAATGCAGTTTACTGATCAGCGTTCTATTGCCGGATTTTCAAATGAAACGATTCTGGAAGAAGGCTACATCATTGGGGCAAACAGGAATTATTACCTCAACCGATTAAGTATTGGATTGTTTGGCTTTGTACTGCTATTCATTGCATTTCATGCAGTTTTACGTATAATTATTAAACACTCATAGCGATGGAAAAGAAATTATATTTATATCCCGTATGGGTACGCTTATGGCATTGGACAAATGCTGTCTTATGCATCATATTGATTCTCACCGGCCTTAGCATGCAATACTCTGATCCTGCCTATCCGATCATCCGTTTCGATTGGGCAGTTTCAATACACGATATTTCAGGCATTATCCTTAGCCTGAGTTATGTTATTTTTATTTTAGGAAACTTCTTTACACCAAACGGGAAACAATACCTGTTCAGGGTACGCGGATATTTCCGCAATGTTAGTAAACAGGCACGCTACTATGCCTTTGGAATGTTTAAGGGTGAGAAACCTCCGTTTGAGATCACAGAAGCAAATAAGTTCAATCCATTGCAAAGATTCAGTTATGTTTTCATAATGTATCTGAGCATCCCGGTGGTCATCCTTACCGGTTTAATTCTTCTTTACCCGGAATACCTGCTTCATGATGTATTTGGCTCTTTTGCCCTTCATTTTACCGATATCATACATGTGGTATTAGGCTTCATAGTTTCATTGTTCCTGGTGGTGCATGTCTATTTCTGTACCATTGGAGCAAATCCATTGAGCAACTTCAAAAGTATGTTCAATGGATATCATGAAAAACACTAAGGTTCCTTACAAATACGAGCATTATGGAAAAAAACAATAGCAAGAAAGATTCCCCTAGAAGGGAGTTCATACGAAGAGGTTTGCTTGCAGGTGCAGGAGCACTTGCAGCAAGCAGCGTACTTTCTTCTTGCGGAGGAGGTCCAAAGTCGGGAGAAAAGGTAAAGCTGCTTACTCCTGACGGAAAACTTGTAGAAGTGGATGCATCTGATATTCACACTTCGGAGGAATATAAGTTGCAGGCAAGAGAAGGTATTCCCGGAAGAAAATTCGTAATGGTCATCGACCTTGCAAAATGTTATAATGCCCGAAAATGTGTTGAAGCCTGTCAGGAAGGGCATCATCTGCCAAAAGACCATGAGTATATGAAGGTTTACCTGATGCAGGATTCTGACAAATCATCCCCGTATTGGTTTCCGAAACCCTGTTTTCAGTGCGACAATCCTCTTTGTGTGAGTGTTTGCCCCGTAGGTGCAACCTATAAACGTACCGATGGTATTGTCCTTATCGATAATGATCGTTGCATTGGGTGTAAATTTTGTATGACAGGATGCCCTTATTCAGCGAGAAACTTCTCATGGAAGCACAGTGAAGAATACGACGGATCGATAGTGTACAACCCTGAAAGCAGTGTTCCCGGCCAGGAAGGAACAGTCTCGAAATGTGTTTTTTGTGCCGACCGTCTAAGGGAAAATAAGTTACCATATTGCCTGCTTGCCTGCCCGATGGGTGTGATCTATTTCGGAGATATCGATGAAGATGCTGTTACCAATGGTGCAGAAACTGTTTCTTTCAGTGAACTTATCAGAGACAGAAGCGGATACCGCCACCTGGAAGGTTTGGGAACCAGGCCAAGTGTATACTACCTCCCACCTGTCAACAGGCAATTTCCGGTAGACAGAGGATACGATAGCCTTGACGATGACATCAAGAAACGTTACGATGGTACACCATTTGCTAAAAACAGGGGGTAAAAATGGACGCTACAAATACAGCCAGTTTTGATAAACTCAGGGAATTCCGCTCTCAGGTAGAAAGGCCGGGAACAATATTTTATGTCTGGATTATCTTTCTTGTCCTGCTTATCTTATGGGGCCTTTATGCCCTTTATGTGCAGATCACTCAAGGCCATATTGTTACTGGTATGCGCGATAATGTCGTCTGGGGAATATTCATCGTTAATTTCATCTTTTTCATGGGGATCAGCTATGCAGGGGCCCTCATTTCCGGCACACTGCACCTTTTCCGCACATCCTGGCGAAAGCCGGTGATCCGAATGGCGGAATTGATAACAATTATCGCATTATTTATCGGGCCCTTATACATTTTATTGTGCATTGGAAGGCTTGAGCGCATTCCTTACCTGGTTCTCTTTGGAAGGATTCAATCACCGATCACATGGGACGTTATTGCCATTTCAACCGACATAATAGGATGTATCATCTTCCTTTATCTATCAGTGCTCAGGGATATTGCTGCACTCAGGGATTTCAAGGAATTAAAGATCCCGAAATGGCGAAAAAAACTTTACCAAATTCTTGCGCTGGGATATACCGGCACTCCTGAGCAACAGAAAAGACTCAATAATGCCACAGACATCATGGCTGCAATGGTAATTGCCATTGCCATCATCGTATATTCAGTGTTGGCCTGGATTTTTAGCGTTACACTTCAGCCGGGATGGCATAGTACCATCTTTGGCCCCTACTTTGTAATTGCAGCGGTATTCTCCGGAACCGGAGTACTTATCATTGCTATGTGGGTATTCAGAAAGATCTATCACCTGCAGAAATATATAACCAAAAAACATTTTGTAAATATCGGAGTTCTCATGCTGGTACTGGCTGCCTTTTTCGGCTATTTTACCTTCAGTGAATACCTGACCAAATGGTATGGATCTCAAAAAGATGATGAAAACCTTATCAGTTTGCTCATGGATAAATATTTTCTGATGTTTATTCTCTCCAATTACCTCGGTGTTCTGATGCCTTTGATTGTTGTGGGAATTCCAAGATTCAGAACAATCAATATGATCACCATAACAGCGGTTGTTGTTGTCATTGCTTTATGGCTGAATCGATATCTGATCGTTGTTCCTACCCTGGAGTCACCTTATCTGCCTATACAGGATGCCCGGCTCGACTGGATATCCTATTCAGGAACATGGGTTGAATGGGCGCTCACACTGGCCGGGGTGGCTGCCTTTTGCCTGTTTTTTACGGTAGGTGCCCGCTTCATACCTATCATTCCGGTTTCTGAAGAAAAGGAGAGGAAAAAAAAGAAAGAGATTTTGTAATGGCATATTAATGAGTTAAATACTACTGATATGAAAAAGTCAATCACATATGCATTCCTGCTCCTTCTGGTCACTTCATTTTTTAGTGTTTCCCTGATGGCCCAGGATGAAGATCCTGCTGATATTTATTTAGAATTCAGTACCTGGAAATACAATGACATGAGCCGTTCGCTCATCGCGAAAATAACTTCCGAGAATGATGAAGGTGAGTATTTTGTTGAAGGCCTTCCTGTTCTATTCATGTTTACAGATGGGGAAGAAATCAACATTATTGGTGAAGCCATCAGCAACGAAAAAGGAATTGCAGAATTGAATATTCCGAATGAAAGCATTGATTATCCAAAAGATGAAGAAGGCTATATCTATTTCATGGCATCATTTGCAGGAAACGATGCCTTCCTGGAAACAACAGAAGAATTGCAGGTTAAAGATGTAGTGATCAGCATCCGTTTTGAGGAAGATGCTGAAGAAAAACTTGTTTACTTCGAAGGAACCATATTAGGAGCTGAAGAAGATGTACCCCTGCCTGATGATGACCTTTTCTTTTATGTACCCAGAATGTTCAGCGATATGAAGATCGCCGACGGTTGGTTTGAGGAAGATGGCAGCGGATTCATAGAATTCCCTAAAACAGTTATCGGTGATTCAATCGGGAATATTCAGATTATTGCAAGAATTGAAGAACACTATGATTACGGTAATGTAGAAGTTAGCGGCACGATCAATTGGGCAGTGCCTAAAAGGTTGATCACCGCTGAACAACCTGTAAGGGAGCTCTGGACACCTATCGCACCACTTTGGATGATCATCACCCTGATTATCATGCTGGCCGGTGTTTGGGGACATTATTTTTATGCCATTTTCCAGCTCATAAAAATAAATCGATCAAAAAACAATAAATCAGGTATTGGATTACCTAAATAATAGGTTTATTCATTACATTTGTCCCTCTTAAAGTACAATTGATGAGCCAAGATAATTCTGCAAATAAACAAAAGTCCAAACTCTGGCAATTTCCCTGGGGATATCGAGAAAGTTTTTTGATCTCTTTCTTTGTTTTGCTTACAGGGTTTTTGATCGAACTGGTTTTTGGCGGTGGCGTGCGCATGCCCGCATGGCCGGTAAATATTGCTATCATAATAATATTTATCATCTACTTCATACTCATTCATCTTCTGGTAAAGCATCCTATTGTTAAATGGTTGTCGAGCACACAAGCTGCCATTACCTCTATTGCAAGCTTTACCTTCATGGTTTTATGCCTGGGATTCATCCCTCAAGGGGGCCATCCGCAAGATCCCAGCCTGATAGACAGTCTTGGACTTTCCCATGTTACCAGTAGCTGGCCATACCTTATGAGTGCCCTCTACCTCCTCATTGTGCTTGGATTTACCATTGTAAGAAGGTTTAATAATTTCACCATCCGCAACATTTCATTCCTTTTAAACCACATAGGCTTATGGATTGTGGTCGTCGCTGCTTCTTTGGGATCTGCCGATATGTGGAAACTCAGCATGCAACTTGAAACGAATCATCCGGTAATGACTGCCTACGACAGCAAAGGAAATGCTTACAATATGGGCTTTGGAATGATGCTCACAGATTTTCAGATCGATGAGTATCCCCCTGAAATAGGCTTAATGAGAAACAATGACCATACCCTTATGCTGGAAAAAGGCGGGAAACTTATGGTGGTTGAAGAAGGAGCAAATCAGGTCCTGGAAGGATTCACGCTTGACATTGAAAAATACCTTCCCTATGCAAAGAAATACGAACAGAATGTTTATGATACGAGCAGTCTTCAAGGAAGCGCCCGGGCAGCATATGTAAAGGTTAAAGATGAAAACGCTAAGCTTGTTGCTGAAGGATGGGTTTCAGATGGCAGCTATTCAGTACCACCAGCTTATGTTGTCATTAACACTGAATTATCAGTGGCAATGACCCAGATCAGGCCCAAAAAATACGCTTCCGATATCAGGATGTACCATACAATGGATGAATTCGAAGATTTCCATATTGAAGTTAACAAACCCTTCAGCATTGATGGATGGAAGATCTATCAGGTAGGCTATGATGAACAGATGGGACGCTGGTCGGAAAAAAGTGTTATTGAACTTGTAAGGGATCCATGGCTGCCTATTGTATATATTGGAATTTTTATGATGCTGATCGGTTCCCTCTATTTATTATGGATGGGAAAAGGTAGAATTAAAACTAAGAAAGCATGACCTGGTTAGATTATCCTACATACTTACTTCTGGCAACAGTATTCTGGTCCATGGCCCTTATTATGTTGCTGACACCAAAAAAATCTGTCTTCCATATGCTCAAGGGAGTGTTTCTCTTCCTGGGCTGGGCAGCCATCATCACATTTACTGTGGGCTTGTGGATAAGCCTTGAAAGGCCTCCGCTAAGGACACTGGCCGAGACCAGGTTGTGGTATGGTGTATTCCTGTCAACCATTGGAATTGTTTTATACTACAGGTGGCGGCTTCCACTCATGCTGGCATATACTGTACTCATGGCATTGTTGTTCCTCTTCCTGAATTATATGAATCCGGATACTTTCGACAAAACCCTGATGCCCGCCTTACAGAGCCCCTGGTTTGTTCCTCATGTTGTTGTATATATTATTGGCTATGCCTTCCTGGGCTTCTCATCCATCATTGGAGTCTACGGACTGTATCTCTATTATAAAGGCAGGGATGTATCGGAAACCATGCTCATGGCCGACAATGTTGTGTATATAGGATTTGTATTTTTAACTTTCGGCCTTTTGTTCGGAGCCCTGTGGGCCAAAGAAGCCTGGGGACATTATTGGACCTGGGATCCCAAGGAAACATGGGCTTTTCTCACCTGGCTGGCTTATCTTATTTACATCCATCTGCGTCTGAAGAAAAAACAATCGGTTAAAGCAGCACTGTGGATCGTCACAGCAGCCTTTGTGGTGATGCTTATTTGCTGGTTTGGGATCAATTACCTTGCTGCAGCACAGTCAAGTGTACATGTGTACTCGGGTTAAGAGTGCCGAGTGCCGAGTGATGAGTGATGAGTGATGAGTGCCGTCAAATTAAGATTCCTTCTGACTTCTAACGGTAGCTTTTAGGCTGTTTTATTGTAAATACCCTCGTAATGTTAAATCCAATATGGATATCTCCGTTTAGCCAGGAGCCGCTGGATTGCGGAATGTAGTATTGTTCGATGGCCCCCCTGCCATTGGTGGCAAATAACTGGAAAACATGTCCCCCGGTTTCAAGATCAACTCCAATTGTAAATGTATTGTAAAAGTCATCGGCTGTTTGTCCCGGAATGAGATAATAATACTCGGCATTCACCGATACCCTGTTGGATACTTTAGCCCTTCCACCGGCACCAATTGAGAATACATCATTTTCATCGGCTTCCGTTGGGACAAGGTTTCTGTGGACAAGGGTAGGCATCAGTTGAAAGGAAAATGCATTGCTAAATTTTCTGGCGATAAGAATCTGGTGGGCATATGACATTTTAGAAGAAAAATAGTTTGTCCTGTCGGGATCCTGCCATTTTAATGTACTGATAGCTGTGTTGCCATAATAAGATATGGAAAGTGGCATGTTCCTGTGCCCGCTGCTTTGACGCAGGATCTTAACTTTCACAAAACCATCGAATGTTTTGTTTAATGTGCTCCTTCCAATACCTATACCTAACCAATCATTCACACCATATTCGAAACCGATGCGCGTAGTGGCTTGATCGAGGCCGAAAAACTCATAAAATCCTTGGTTAAGGGTACCAAAATGGTGGGAGACCACAAAGATTAGGTTTCCGTTTGGTGGGTTTTCGATGGATTGCCCGACACTGATGCGGGTGGTTTTAAAGCTTGCATAAGCATACTCTGTTGTAGGCTCTTCCTCCCCGAACAAGTCCATCAGATCATCCTGGGAATAAACCCGGGCCGTGGCCACTGTGAATATGGCCAGGCTCAGGATTAAATATTTTTTGATCATGTGAGGTTATGGTTTAACCCCTTCAAGCATTACGTTAACACTTACTTCAATGCTTTCGGAGATTTGTTTCTTCACAGCTCCGGGCACTTTTATCTCATAATCTTCAAGCAAAACCTTAAATACGCTTTTCGCCTGTATCGTTCCATCATTCACAATTAAAGTACCTTTTTCTTCCACGGCCTTTGTTACCCCGTGAATAGTGAGATCGCCCTTAACAATGGCATCATAAGTGCCTGCTTTGCGAAGATCGATGTCTGCTATATTAGCAATTGTTCCTTTAAACAAGGCATTCGGAAATTTATCCGACTCCATATAGTTTTCGTTGAAATGTTCCTGCATCAGGGCTTTTTCAAACTCAAAGGATTTTATCAAAACCTTAAATACAAAATCACCTGATTTTACATTTAAGGCACTATTGACAGCATGATTATTTGCTTCAATGCTTTCGATGGGTGTTTCAGAATAAAACTTAATATGCCCGGTCTTGGTTACATAGTTCTGTCCAAAAACACTTGCTGATACCAGCAGGGCAATTATTAATACACTTATTTTATTTTTCATTGTTGTAGGTATTTAATTAATATTCCTACATAACACTTAACAACCCTATAAAGTTTATTTCAGCTTAACCACCGATGCCTTTTCGATGATCACGTCGGTATCATTATATCCGGTACAATAGCCTTTTAGGGTGATGACACCGCCCGGATCCTTTTCTTTCATTTCTTTAAATTGATCAGGGAGCATTATACAACGTACTCCTTCATCTCCGAACATTCCCTGATCGAAAACAAAGACCGCGACCATAAGAGAGTCGGCTGACTCTACATCTGCAAGGGGGCCGGTGATCTGTACAACCATACCCGTGTATAAACTATCTGACAAGGATTTATCATGCCTGTATTGAAAAAACAACTCCTCTGCACTCAGGATATGATCAGGTGCAGCATTTGCATAGTCCCTGTGGGGTTTGTTGTAAACAAAAAACCAAACGTATACTGCGGCAAGCATCCCTATCAGGAACAAAGCCCCTATAATTTTCATCCATTTTTTCATATTCCGGATTTTTTTAAATTAATTATCCTGTGCGCCCTGGTCGATCCATGCTTTTATCTGCGATATGGTGCATTCAGGGAGTTTATTGCTGTTCTTCGGCATGGGAGAATTGCCCGATGCATAGCTTATGGCTCCATAGAGACTTCCATAAGCACCCGGCAGGATTGCAGCCGAAGCAGATACATCTGCATAATTTTCAAGGGCAATGCCTCCGGCAGGATTGGCACCGCCATGACATCCTGTACAACTTGAACTGATTACAGGCCAAACATTTGTTGTAAAGGCCATGTTCTCCGTATTGCAATTCGCACTTGCAGGGTATAATTCCTCCTCATTATCGTAATAGCAGCCCGTTAGCGAAAGCAGAAAAGAGAGCAGCAGTATGCTGCCCAACACTTTTATTTTATTGGGGTGTTCCATTTTCAGTCCAGATTTCTAATTGAAGGATCTTGCAATCCGGTAATTTCGATGAATTTTTGGGCATGGCCGGATAACCGGCTTCATGACGAACAGTACCAAGCAGCCTGCCATCGTTTGCAACAGGAACTACTTTATTGTATCCCTGCAAACTCAATCCGCCAAGTGAATTATTGTCGTTATGGCATCCCAGACAATGTTTTTGAATGGTAGTGCTTACAATCGATGTATAGGTAATATTCAGGGTATCGCATTCCTCCTCATCGCAAAAAAGGTTTTGTGCACCCTGTGCGATCCATGTATACAGCAGTTGAATATCTTCTGATGACATTGGCGAAGCGGGAGGCGGGGGCATGCGATCCTGCGGCTCGTCTTCTATCACTACCTTGTATATCTTACTGTTCTCAGGATCAAAGGGGTCGACATCAGCGGTCTGCATTACCCAATTATAATCCGTTAGCCTCACTCCATCCTGCATGGTAATGGCATCATGGCATCCTGGTTGAGCACAACTGCTTTGCAATACAGGAAGCAGGTCGCGCTCAAAATATACAGTATCCGGATCGCAGGGATGTCCGGGTAGCGGGAATACAGTATCATTTACCCAAATTCCGATTGTTCTGATCAGGCAAAAACTCAGTTTATTACCATCCTTTGGCATGGGTGAATATCCTGATTCATGATTGATGGCTCCCATCAATTGCCCGTTTTGAGCCAATATGGCTACATCGTCATAATTCGTAAGGTCAATGCCACCTTCCGGGATGGCACCACCGTGGCAAAATATGCAGTACTGATCAAATATGGGATAAACATCTCCGGGATAAGTAATATTCAGGGTATCGCATAGTTCCGGAACAGGAGGTTCAGGCCCGGCAATCTCATCCGGTTCGTGTTTACATGACCATACCAGAACAAAGGCCAGCAGCGCAAACAAGGAAATAAATAATATTTTGTTTTTCATACTTCTTAAAACCCTTTTAACAATTACTCTCTTATGAACCGATATAAATTTTTCATGATAAATATACAAAAATATCATGAATATAAAATTATGGAGCTTCCCTCTTAGCTGTAAACTCTTTTTTTTCAGAGAAAATATACATTTTTATATATAGTTAAGTAAATTTATAATTCCCAAATGGCAAGCCAAAGGGTATTTCACCAAATTATTTTACCCCTCTGTCAGTCATTCGACTGACATCTCCCCTGATGCTCAAGGGAGAATAAGGAAGCACTAAAAATAAAAACATCATTACTTATAGTGATACTATTGCGATTTAATATATAATTTTTTACATTTGTAAAATCAGAATTTCGCTTTGCATTATTGTATAAGATACTATGCATAATTTTTAAAACATGGATTTTATCTGTATCTTTAATATCTCTTACTAACCAACAGGGACCATGATCAACAGTATCATTGAATTTTCATTAAAAAACAGGCTCATCATTGGCCTGCTCACCATCGCCATGATAGCATGGGGAGTATATAATTTTACTATTCTACCACTTGATGCTGTACCGGACATCACCGATAATCAGGTTCAGGTGATCACAACATCTTCGAGCCTGGCGCCACAGGAGGTGGAGCAATTTATTACCTTCCCGGTAGAGGTTGCCATGGCAAATATCCAGGATGTAAAAGAGATCCGTTCCATCTCACGTTTCGGCCTTTCTGTTGTGACCATTGTGTTTGAAGACAGGCTGGACCCCTATCTTGCCAGGCAATTGGTGAGCGAACAAATAAAAATGGCTGAGAGCAATATCCCAGAGGGATATGGTCAACCCGAGATGATGCCCATCACCACCGGTTTGGGTGAAATATACCAGTACGTTCTGGAGCCTCTCCCCGGCTATGAAAGCATCTACACACCCATGAAAATAAGGACCATCCAGGACTGGGTCGTAAAAAGGCAACTTTCAGGCATTCCGGGCATTGTAGAGATCAGTAGTTTCGGTGGGTTTCTGAAACAGTATGAGGTATCCATTCAGCCAAGAACGTTGGTTGGAATGGATCTCACCATTACAGAGATCTTCGATGCCCTTGAAAAAAACAATCAGAACTCAGGTGGCAGCTATATAGAAAAGGGATCTGATGTTTATTATATCAGGGCTGAAGGACTTGTAAAAGACCTGGATGACATCGAAAATATTGTCGTCAAAACCATCAATGGTATTCCTGTTTTGATCGGGGACGTCGCTGAAGTAAAGTTAGGGGCTCCCCCACGCTTCGGGGCAATGACCAAAGATGGTAAAGGCGAAGCGGTAGGCGGCATCACACTGATGCTCAAAGGAGCCAATTCTTCTCAAGTTATTAAAGAAGTGAGGGATAGAATTGAAATTGTAAAGAAATCATTGCCTGAGGGCCTAAGGCTGGTTCCCTACCTTGACCGATCTGACTTGATCTCAAAAACAATTAAGACAGTGAGAAACAATCTCATTGAAGGCGGACTGATCGTTATCTTCGTTTTGATCCTGCTATTAGGAAATTACAGGGCGGGCCTGATCGTGGCTTCCGTGATCCCCCTCTCCATGCTATTTGCCTTTTCGCTGATGAACGTATTTGGTGTTTCAGCCAACCTGATGAGCCTTGGAGCCATCGACTTCGGACTTATCGTTGATGGCTCTGTGATTATTGTTGAAGGCATCATTTACCAGATCCATAAAAGTGGTTTGAAAGGGCGATTATCCCAGGAAAACCTCAACAAGAACATTAGCATTGCCGGTGCCAGGGTTAGCAAATCAGCGGTATTTGGTGTGATTATCATACTCATCGTGTATCTGCCCATTTTAAGCTTCACTGGTATCGAAGGAAAGATGTTTAAACCCATGGCACAAACAGTGAGTTTTGCTTTACTTGGCGCCTTGATCCTTTCCCTCACTTATGTACCTGTAATGGCTTCTTTGATGCTGGGTAATGCCAAATCATTGAAAACAAATTTTGCCGACCGCATTGTTGGCTTCCTTGAAAAGTCACATCAACCGGTTTTAAAATTTGCCCTCCGGTACCGACTGGCATTCCTCGTCCTGGTTGTTGCTATATTGGTATTGAGCATTTGGAAGTTTACCCGCATGGGCGGAGAATTTATCCCAACCCTTGAGGAAGGCGATCTTGCAGCACAGATGACCTTGCAACCCGGCTCATCGCTCAGTCAGAGCATTGCCTCAAGCACAGCAGCAGAAAAAATCCTCCTGGCCAACTTTCCGGAAGTGCTGTCGGTGGTTTCTAAAATAGGAACTGCAGAGGTTCCTACCGACCCCATGGCAGTGGAAGATGCTGATATTATGATCGTAATGAAACCAAAATCGGAATGGGTAAGCGCCAGCAATCGTGATGATCTTGTGGAAAAAATGAAATCTTCACTAAGCATCCTCCCCGGTCTATCCTTTGAATTTACACAACCTATCCAGCTACGCTTTAATGAATTGATGACAGGTGTGAAGTCAGATGTTGCTGTAAAAATTTATGGCGATGATCTTGATATTCTGTATCAAAAAGCCAATGAAGCAGCAGCCATCATTCAGAAAATCGAAGGGGCAGGAGATGTTAGGGTGGAACAAATTGTTGGGTTGCCACAACTGGTTGTAAATTACCAACGGGACAAGATTGCCCGTTACGGCTTGAATATCGATGATATTAACAGGATCATCCGAACGGCTTTTGCAGGTGAAACAGCAGGGATTGTCTTTGAAGGAGAAAAGCGTTTCGACCTGGTGGTCCGTTTAAGTGAAGAATCTCGCAGCAACTTGCAGAGCATGCAAAATCTAAGGGTGAGCACCCCTGCGGAAGAGCTTATAATTTTGAATCAGGTGGCTGATATCAGCATAAAGAATGGCCCGATGCAGATCAGCCGTGACAATACCAGCAGGCGAATAACAATAGGCATCAATGTAAGAAACAGGGATGTGGAATCCCTGATCGACGAAGTAAGCCGTAAACTGGGATCTCAAATTATTCTTCCCACAGGATATTACATCACTTACGGGGGCCAATTTGAGAACTTGCAGGCAGCGAGGCGCAGCTCTTCTATTGCTGTTCCCATTGCCCTGGCAATCATATTAATACTATTGTACTTCGCTTTTTATTCGCTCCGTCAGGCGCTACTCATATTCACGGCTATTCCGCTTGCCGCAGTTGGAGGAATATGGGCTTTACTCATTCGTGGAATGCCTTTTAGCATTTCCGCAGGCGTTGGGTTTATTGCGCTTTTTGGGGTGGCTGTATTAAATGGTATTGTATTGATCTCCTATTATAACCAGCTTAAAAAAGAAGGCATGACTGATATCCTTGAACGTGTTATGGTGGGGACAAGAACCCGACTCAGGCCTGTACTTATGACAGCCTCTGTTGCAGCACTCGGTTTTCTACCTATGGCACTATCCACCGCTGCCGGTGCGGAAGTACAAAAACCACTGGCCACTGTTGTTATTGGCGGAATTATCACCTCTACTTTCCTGACCCTGGTTTTCCTGCCGCTGATTTATGTGATATTCGACGAAGGGTTCCGGCTCAAGAATCTCTTATCAGGCAAAGCAAAAATATTACTGTTGCCCTTATTGTTAATTGCAGGCTCAGCCGGAGCACAGGACGCTGTGACAGCAAAGAAAATTGATATGACCACCGCCATCGATATGGCCATGGAAAATAATTATCAGTTAAAAAATGCCGAACTCGACATTGAAATGGCCAGCAAACTAAAGAAGACCTCTTTTTATCTTCCTTCACCAGAGCTGAATCTTGACCTGGGCCAGATCAACTCATCCATGAATGATCATTTTTTCTCCGTTAACCAATCTTTTCGTTTCCCAACAGCATATACTTCCATGGGGAAAATGAACAACGCACGGCTTGATCTTGAAAAGGAAAAATATTCTATGACCAGGGGCGAGATCATAGCCGGTGTAATGTCATTATACAGTTCCTGGATGTTGTACCACGCGCAAATCAAACAAGTATATATCATCGACAGTATCTATCAGGATTTTCTTTTATCGGCTGAATCACAATTCGCAAGCGGAGATATCAATGGCCTGGAGATGGTCATGGCAGAAACAAAAGCCGCATCCATCATGAATATTTTCCAGGAAATACATACCATGATGCTCATCACCGAGAATGAATTAAAAATCCTCTTAAACACCACTGATAACATTGAGCCTGCTGAGGGCAAGATGATCAGGTTGGAACCTAATTTCATTCAGGACTCCCTTAACATGAACAACCCCTATATCGCATATATCAGGCAGTATACTACGGTGCAGGCTTCTATTGTAAAAAACGAGAACTCGAAATACCTTCCGGATTTTAGCATTGGGTATTTCAACCAGAGCATTGATAAGGTGAATGGGTTTGAGGGCCTACAGATTGGCATGAGCTTACCATTATGGGCCTGGAGCCAGTCTGCAAAGGTCAAAGCTGCCCGCATTGAAATGGACAAGGCACAAAATCATCTCGACTCAGAAATAATGAAAACAGAGTTGGAGCTTGGAAATCAATTCAGGCAATTGGAGAAATACAGCAATATTCTTGAATACTATGAGAACAAAGCCCTGAAACAAGCCAAACTGATCCTCGAGCATTCACTGAAGAGTTTCAAGACCGGAAATATTAGTTATATTGAATATGCCTCAGCCTCCACCGAGGCATTTGATATAAAGATCGAATACCTTAAAGCAATCAACAACTATAATCAGACCATCATCAGGATCAACTACCTGATCGGTAATTATTAGTCAAAACATATCATACAATGAATAAAACATTCTTATTACAATTCTTGGTTCCTGTCATGATACTGGCTTCCTGTACAAGCCGGGAAGCTGCCACAGAGGAAGATACACTTATAGCGGATTCAACTAAAAATACCGACTTGATGATGAGCAATGCCTTGCTCGAATATGCTGATATTAAATACGGTTCCATCCAGAATCAACGTCTGTCGAACGATGTTAATGCCAGGGGCGAACTTGTGTTGCCAGTGAATGCCAGGGCCGATGCGGTCAGCCTGTATCCCGGCATCATTAATAAAGTATATGTCAAT
>CAZASJ010000027.1:0-31393 GCA_964487735.1 uncultured Bacteroidales bacterium
TTTTCGTGGATCCTCGATCCCGGGAACCGGGAATCGGGACTGGATGCTGGATACTAGATGGCGAAGTTCACAGTTCAGATTTCAAACTTCAGATTTCAGATTTCTTCAGTCGTTTTAACGAAAGAAGATAATTCATAATCCAGAGCCTCCTCTGTCGTTTTAACGAAAGAGGATAATCCATAATCACTGTATAGCAGGCCCTACATCATCTTCTGAAACACCTGCCACCACCTGTCGGGGATGTTGTTCTCAAGGGCATTTTCGTAGTCGCTTTTTGAGCAGGGCACCATATAGTGGCGCTCGTATTTGGTCAGGAGGTCGGTCTCAACCGGCACTTCCATCCACCAGCGTTCGCTCTTTTTGCTTTTGTAAAAGATGATCTCGTCCTGTTGCCCCTCAACTTTCACATGGAATTTCACATATTGGTCGCGGGCACGCGCAGGATAATCGTCCTTGCGCTGGTAAAATCCTTCCAGGAAATACCA
The DNA here is from genome assembly GCA_964487735.1 of uncultured Bacteroidales bacterium. Taxonomy (GTDB): domain Bacteria; phylum Bacteroidota; class Bacteroidia; order Bacteroidales; family B18-G4; genus B18-G4. The sequence goes on from CAZASJ010000027.1 coordinate 486, forward strand.
TATGGCCTGCGAAAGCAACATGGCGGTTTGCTCATGTGGGTCGAAGGTGGGATTGTATTCATAAAAGCCAATGGAGGAAAGCTTATCGCTCAAGCCGGCATAACGTACGATGCGGCATAACTCTTCACCGGTGAAACCATTTGGCACTGCATTTCCATTGCCGGGGGCCTCGGAACTTTTTACAGCAGCAATATCGATGCTTACCATATCGGCATTGCGCACAATGGGCTCTACTCCGTCCATGTCGTTCTTCACAACCCCAAGGCGATAGATGTCGAAATATAATTTATTCATCAGCCCTACAGCATCTTTGTCTACAAAATAGCTCTGGTAGCCTACATTGGTATAATTGAAGAGGTAGTTGGGCTGATGCAGGATAATCTTGCTCAGATAGGATTGTGAATTCAGCTCACTGCTGTCTTTACCAAGGTCAAATTCCGGATCGATCACTACAAGATTAATGATCTGTCCAAGATGCTCGTAGGCCCGGTAAACGGCATAGTTCAGGTCTTGTCCGCCCCCGATGATCACGGGTATGATGTTGTTTGCAGCCAGTGCGGCGACCACATTGGTGACGGCAAAATAGGTGTCGTCGACAGAATGCCCCTGCATAATGTTTCCAAGGTCGGCAATATTCACTTTTTCGTTGGTGGTAAACAATCGGTACAGATGCTTGCGAACAATATCGGCACCGTAAGCGCAACCCTCATTGTTAAGGGAGTTTCGGTCTTCATAAACACCGAATATAGCTATATCAGCCCCGGTAAGGTCGGGGAAGCGGCCCTCTTTCCAGTGAATGTCAATGATGTCGGCATATCGTTTTCCGGGAAATTCGCCTTCGCTGATCAACGAATCTGTGTCAACCGCCTTAAAATAGATTCCAATGTCCATCTTCTGCTTTTAGGATGCTCAAACTTACAAAAAAGCTTTTTATGGAATGCAATGTTAAAAATTATTCTTTGGAGCAACACCTGTCGGGTGCCGGGTCCCGATCTGCATTTGCGGATCAAGGGTCCTCGAAAAACAATGAAATCAACCATTTTTGGTTTTTCGGGATACCGGATTCCGGGTATCATAAAATTGGTTCAAAATCAAATAACACCCCTTGGCTTGCCACGAGGATAGTCAAATTAAGAAATTTCTTTATTGAAGAGTGGGTATTTCCTACTTCTTTCCTCTTCCGCCCTTGCGTTTCTTGGGCTCGTTTTTAGGGTCTTTTGAGATCTCGATGCAATCTTCAAGATTCAGGCTTTCCGGATCCCTGTCTTTTGGGATCTTAAAGTTCTTTTTCCCAATGGAAATATAAGGACCGTAGCGGCCACGCAGAACTTTCACTTCTTCGTTTTCTTCAAATTCCCTGATGATCCTGTTTTTTTCTTCAACACGCTTAGCTGTGATAATTTCAATTGCGCGCTCTACGCTCAATTTGGCAGGGTTGTCGGTTTTATCCAGTGCATAAAAGGCCTTGTTGTGCCTGACGTATGGGCCGTATTTTCCGAGGGCAACGATCAGTTCACTGCCTTCATATTCTCCTATGGTTTTCGGGAAGCTAAAGAGCGAAAGGGCATCTTCAAGTGAGATATCATTGATGCTTTGGTCTTTGTTGAGACCGGCAAATCGTGGTTTTTCAGTATTGCTGGTATCGCCAAGTTGTACCATGGGGCCATACTTTCCGATCTTTACATAAACATTCTTGCCTGATTCAGGATCCTGTCCAAGCAGTTTTTCTCCGCTGAATTTCTTAGAGGTTTCCTGTGTTTCAGTGATCTTATTATGGAATGGTCCGTAGAAGCTTTCCAGCATTTGGTTCCATTCTTTTTGTCCGTTGGCAATGCGGTCGAATTCCTTTTCTACATCAGCAGTGAAATTATAGTCGATGATATCCTGGAAATATTGCATCAGGAAGCTGTTCACAACGGTTCCGAGATCGGTTGGGATCAATTTCCCTTTGTCGCCGCCCACCTTTTCGCTGCCGGTCTTTTCACTGATCTTGCCACCTTCCAGGCTCATTTGAACGTAAGGCCTTTCAATGGCAGGCTTATCGTTCTTTTTTACATATTCTCTTTTCTGAATAGTAGAAATGGTTGGGGCATAAGTAGATGGCCTTCCAATACCAAGTTCTTCCATTTTTTTCACCAGGCTGGCCTCCGTATACCTGTAGGGGTGTTGTGTAAAACGCTGGGTAGCCAGAATGATCTCTGAAATCAACTCATCGCCTTTGTTCAATGGTGGAAGGATGCTGCCATTCTCATCATTTTTGTCCTCGTCGGTGGATTCTGTATAGACCTTCAGAAAGCCGTCGAATGTTATCACTTCACCCCTGGCAACAAATTGTTCCTTGGAGGTGGAAATGTCAATACTGATATCTGTTTTCTCAAGTTGAGCATCTGCCATCTGTGAGGCCAGTGTTCGCTTCCAGATCAGTTCATATAGTTTTTTTGCAGGCTTGTCGGCTTGCACTGAATCATTGTTAATATAAGTAGGACGAATGGCTTCATGTGCTTCCTGTGCACCTTTGCTCTTGGTCCTGTATTTTCTGATCTTTACATATTCCTCGCCCCAGTTTTTGCTGATGGTTTCTTTGGCCATTCCCAGCGCCATTTTTGAAAGGTTCACAGAGTCGGTCCTCATGTAGGTAATGAAACCTGCTTCGTAAAGCTGTTGTGCTATGCGCATGGTGTAGGCAACGGGAAATCCAAGTTTACGACTTGCTTCCTGCTGAAGGGTGGAGGTCGTAAAGGGAGGTGCCGGTGATTTTTTTGCTGGCTTTTTGTCAATAGCCGAAACAGTAAAGGATGCATTTATACAGGTATTCAGAAAAGCTTCCGCTTCTTCTTTCGTGGTAAATCGTTTAGGAAGTTCGGCAGAAACCAACACTTTTTGGCCATTATCTTTCTGGAAGAATTTTGCCGTGATACGGAAGGCAGATGTTGTTTCAAAATTAGTAATCTCCTCTTCCCGCTCAACGATCAGTCTTACAGCAACCGACTGCACACGGCCGGCAGACAGGGCGGGTTTAACTTTTTTCCAGAGTAAGGGGCTGAGCTCATATCCTACCAGGCGGTCGAGCACGCGTCGTGCTGTTTGTGCGTTGACAAGGTTACGGTCGATATGCCTGGGTGCGCTGATGGCTTCGGTGATGGCATTTTTGGTGATCTCATGAAACACAATGCGCTTAACAGCCTGCTCATCCAATTCCAATGCATTTACAAGGTGCCATGAAATGGCTTCCCCTTCGCGGTCCTCATCAGTTGCGAGCCAAATGGTTTCGGCTTCAGCGGCCAATTTTTTCAGTTCGGTAACAATTTTCTTTTTATCAGGGGATACCCGGTATTGCGGGATAAACCCGTTTTCAATATCAACACCAATATCACTCTCCGAAAGATCCATTACGTGTCCGAAACTTGATTTCACCAGATAATCCTTACCAAGAAAACGTTCGATGGTCTTTGCTTTGGCGGGTGATTCTACGATTACTAAATTTTTTGTTGCCATACTTATTAATACCTGAAAACTGAAAATGTACCCAAAAAAATCGGGACAAAAGTAATACAATTAAAATGTTACGACCTAGGATGAAACAATATTTCCTGCAATTTGTTTTAAAAGAGGCATGGAATTTTCCTTATTTTTGCTGCCCTGTAGTCACGATTTAAGCCATTGAAAAATAATAACATCCGAAAAAAAATAATTGGGTTTTGAAAGAAATTAGAAAGGTTTATATAGAAACGTACGGTTGTCAGATGAATTTCTCTGATAGTGAGATCGTGGCTTCCCTGATGCGTGATGAAGGCTATGAAATATGTGAAGATAGCGCAGAGGCGGATGTTGTTTTTGTGAATACCTGCTCAATACGCGACAATGCCGAACAGCGTGTACGTAAGCGTCTGCGGGAGCTGAAAGCCCTCAAAAAAAAGAACCCCTTCGTAAAAATAGGGGTATTGGGATGCATGGCTGAAAGGTTGAAACAACAGTTGATGGAAGAGGAGAAGTCAGTGGATATGATCGTAGGTCCGGATGCCTATCGTGATCTTCCGGCTCTTCTTGATCAGGCCGAAGAAGGCGAAAAGGCTATCAACGTGATACTGTCGACAGAAGAAACATATTCCGACATCACACCGGTAAGGCTCGACAAAAACGGCATAACGGCATTTATCTCCATTATGCGGGGATGTGAGAATTTCTGCTCATATTGTGTGGTGCCATTTACGCGGGGGAAAGAACGTAGCAGGGATCCGCAAACAATTATAAAGGAAGCAGCCGATTTATTTGAAAAAGGATACAGGGAGGTAACCCTGCTGGGGCAAAATGTAAATTCATATGCCTGGGAGGAAAACGGCGAGAAGACCGCTTTTTATGATTTGCTGGCGAAAGTAGCTGCAGTAAATCCATTGCTCAGGGTCAGGTTTGCCACCTCACATCCAAAAGACATATCGGATGAATTGCTGAAAACCATTGGCAATACACATAATATCTGCAATGCCATTCACCTTCCGGTTCAATCGGGAAGCAATCATATGCTGAAGATGATGAATCGGAAATATACCCGCGAATGGTACCTCGATCGCATCGCTGCCATCCGGAAATACATTCCGGGATGTGCTGTTTCTACAGATGTTATTGCCGGATTTTGCGGTGAAACCGAAGAAGATCATAAAGATACCATCTCTATAATGAATGAGGTGGGTTATGATTATGCCTTTATGTTCAAGTATTCAGAAAGGCCCGGAACCATTGCCGGGAAGAAATTCGAGGACGATGTGTCCGAAGCACTCAAGTCAACCAGGCTTCAGGAGATCATCGGCCTGCAACAACAGCTGTCATATGAAAGTAATAAGCGGGATCTGGGCAATACTTTTGAAGTATTGGTTGAGGGTTTCTCTAAAAAATCACAAGAGCATCTCATGGGACGAAACAGCCAGAATAAGGTTATCGTATTCCCTGCCGGGGGATATAAAAAGGGTGATTATGTTCATGTCAGGGTTAGGGATTGTACAACTGCAACCCTGATTGGAGAAGCTGTGGTCGTTTAAACGTTGTTCAGGGCATTTTCGAGCCGCTCAAACCTGTCGCTGTAATCTTCCATCGAACGCCTGATGATCTCATGTGCATCTTTTAGGTCGAAAGTATGCGTGATTTCTACGTCCCTTTCTTTTCCGGGAAGGTCTTTATAGGTCAGGAAATAATGCTTCAGCCTGTCAATAATGAGCTCGGGGCAGTCGGTGATGTCTTTATACTTACCGTAAACAGCATCATTGTTCAGTACTGCAATGATCTTGTCGTCTGATTCATTACCGTCGAGCATGCGAAAACCACCTATTGGCCGCGCATTGACAAGAATATCTCCATGAACGATATCTTTTTCCGTGAGAATGCAAATATCAATGGGGTCGCCATCACCTGCAATGCCTTTTTTCCCGGTTCTTTCCATACAGAAGTCTGCCACCCTGTTTCCACTGAAGGTCTGGGGAATAAATCCATAAAGAGCCGGAACTACATTTGAATATTTCTGTGGGCGGTCAAGGCGCAGATAACCGGATACTTTATCAACTTCGTATTTAACGGTATCGGTCGGAACCATTTCAATGAATGAAATGATCACTTCAGGAGCTTCCTCTCCGATATCTACTCCGTGCCATGGGTGCGACTTATACCTCAGGCCCATCAGCCTGCCAATAGGATCCATTAATTTGTTTGCCATTTTTGATAGAGGTTTAATTGATGGCAAAGGTAGTGAAATTAGTATTTGAAGCAGTTGGGGTGCCCTGACTGCCTGAAGGAACCGGAGTTTGAGCCGGGTGAATGTTTGTGCTACAATGAATAGGAGTAAACATTTTTGCCATTGCTGCGTATAAACAATTTAGTATTCTTAAGTGTTTGATAATGTCGGTGTTTATATATACTTCGGAAAAAAATCACGTAATTTGCATACACCCGGGATACCGGGATATAAGAACAGTTAACCAATGAGAAAAAAAAGATACTTTTTATTGCTATTGCTTATAGGGGTCATGCTTGCCTCCTGTGTTCCGCAAAAGAAGATCAAATACCTGCAGGATATTCCTAAGGATGACAGTACGGTAAACTTTGTGAACGAAAAGGCTTTGGATTATGAGATCCAGCCGGGCGATAACCTTTTTATCAAGATTAACAGCCTGGAAGAAAAATCAACCACCTATTTCAATGAGGTGGGGGGGGCAAATTCATCAAGCACCGGTGGAAGCAATTTATATTTAAATAGTTATCTGGTAAACGATACGGGGTATTTTCATTTTCCTTCGCTGGGCTATGTTTATGTAAAGGATAAAATGGCTGAAGAAATTCAAATGGAGCTGGAAAAGAGGCTTTCTGAATACCTGATCGATCCGGTGGTGATTGTAAGGCTTGCAAGCTTCAGGATTACCTTGCTCGGGGAGTTTAAGAACCCCGGGAAATACGATGTTTATCAGAGCAATATCAACTTGTTTGAGGCCTTTTCCATGGGGGGTGACCTTACGGATTTTGCAAAGAGAAATAAAGTGGCTATCATTCGGCAAACCAGAAACGGATCAAAGCTTGTCAGGATAAATATGAACGATAAACGCATACTTGAATCGGATTATTTCTATTTATTGCCCAATGATATTGTGTATGCCGAACCGATCAGGGCAAAGTCGTTTGTGTCAGCAAACTTCCCATACGGATTGGTTTTCTCCATGATTTCTACAGTGCTGCTACTGTATGTATTTTTTACCAATAAATGATGCCAATAATGAGCGAACAGGAAAACTATTATAATCCCGATATGCACGAAGAGTCCGTCGATTACAAGGCGCTCTTCATGAAATTTTTCCGTTATTGGTACTTTTTTGTATTATCAGCAATCATAGCACTGACGATTGCCTATTTTTTCAATAAGTTTACCCAACCGGTTTACGAAGTATCTTCAACTATGATGATCAATGATCCTGAGAAAATGGATCCACAGGCCATGATAGGGATGAGCTCCTATGGCAGGATTCAAAACAACATTCAAAACGAGATCGTGGCCATCAAATCCTACAACCTGGTAAATCGCACGATTAAAAAGCTTGATTATTATGTTTCTTATTTCTCCGAGGAGAGCTTTAAGACGACCGAGCTATTTATGAGCAATCCCTTTAAGGTTGTTTTTGATTCTTTGGAACCTCAGGCCCTGGGACTGGAGTTCTTTCTAACGCCCAAAGGGAACAATGTTTTTGAGCTCAGTGCTTTTGGTGAGAATGTGAGGTATTATGATTACTCAAAACACTTTGTTTTGCTTGACAGGACAGTGCCCCTGCTGGATTATTCGGGAGAGCATCAATTTGGAGAAAAAATAATCACTCCGTATTTCAGCTTTACCATTGAAAAGACCAAGGTTTTTGATAGTGAAAAAACCAAGAATCGTGATTATCGATTTCTTTTCAATAATATTGACTACCTGACCCGCTTTTATCGCAATGTAAGGGTTGAGCCTATTGCACAGAATTCGTCTATTATCAAGCTTTCATTCCGTGGAAATAATATCGATAAAATGGTGGTTTTCCTGAATATGCTGATGAAGGAATACCTCATTGTTGAACTTGAAGATAAGACCAGAATCTCAGAAAATACCATTGAGTTTATCAATACAGAGCTTATCAAGCTGGAAGATTCATTAAAAGGCTCTGAGGCTGCATTGAAAAATTTTATGTCTGAGAACCGTGTCATGAACCTCGAATCGCAGACTGAGTATTATTTTTCGACACTTTATGAATTGCAGAACGATAAAGCAGCTTTGCTGGTGAAAGCCAAGTATTATGATCACCTGAAGGATTATATTGAGAAGGATGCTGGCCCCTTAATGATCCCCTCTACCATGGGAATTGAGGATGGCGTTGTTTCAGGACAGATCAGCGGCCTTATCACACTTTATGGCGAACGGACTGAATTATTATCTACCTCCACGGATAAAAACCCCTACCTGCAGGGCCTGAATGAGCAAATTGCCCTGGCAAAGCGTACGCTGATCGAAAGCGTGAATAACATTATCAATACTTCAGAGATCACCATAGAAGACATTGATCAAAGAATAGAAAAACTTTATGTTCAGATTGGTGGTTTGCCAGCCCTTGATCGGGAATTTTTTAACATACAACGGAAGTTTGGCATAAGGAACTCCATGTATACATATCTTTTGCAGAAGCGTTCGGAGGCCCAAATATCCCTGGCTTCTACATTTCCGGATTCGGAGATCATCGACCTGGCAATGAACCTCGGTCAAAGCCCGGTGACCCCTAAAAAAGGCTTCAACAATATGATCGCTCTGTTCTTTGGGCTAATCATACCGTTCCTTTTTATCTTTTTGAAGGACTATTTGAATGATAAGGTTGGTGACAAGAAAGATGTTGAGAAACTGACCAAATATCCCATCATTGGACATATTATTCATAGCTCCAAGATATCAAACCTTGTGGTATCAGGCTCTCCCAAATCTTCCATTGCAGAGTCGTTCAGGTCAGTCAGGACGAACCTTCAATTTATGGTGAAAGGGAAGGACAAGCAAATCATCCTGGTTACCTCTGATATGGTCAGTGCCGGTAAAACGTTTGTTTCCATGAACCTGGCGGCCATCTTTGCCATGTACGGAAAGAAGGTGCTGTTAATGGGATTCGATCTTCGGAAACCAAAGATATACCAGGATTTTGGACTTACCAATACCGAAGGGATCAGTTCTTACCTGATTGATAAAAACACCTTGGAAGAGGCCATACAAACCTCACCTATTGAGAACCTGGATGTACTCATGGCCGGCCCTGTGCCCCCAAACCCTTCTGAACTTATCGCTTCAGCGAAAACGGATGAACTTTTCAGCAAGCTAAAGGAAATATATGATTATATCATCATCGATACACCTCCCCTGGGCCTTGTTACGGATGCATTCCTGCTGATGAAATATGCCGACAACAACCTCTTTGTGGTCAGACAGGGATTTACCAATAAAAAAGTATTTGCATCTATAATTAAGGACATCGAAAGGCGGGATCTGCCAAATATTAGCATTCTGATCAACGATGTGAAGTTGAACAAAACATCATACAGCTATGGTTATGGTTACGGTTATGGTTACGGCTACGGCTATGGTTACGGCTATGGTTATTATACCGATGATCGTGACATGGAAAAACCCGGCCTCATCAAGAGGATACTGAGGGGATAGTCATTCGCCACTTCTTATTTTATAAGGGGCATTTTCCCTGTTGCTTTACATCCAGTCTTATTGTGTAATGCCTGTATTGCAATTCAGGTCTATGCCAGGTAATAATAGTAAAGAATCGACACCGTGGTGATCATATAAAGGATGGTTAGCGGAAAGCCGATCCTCATAAAATCCTTAAAGGTATAGCCTCCGGGCCCGTATACCATCAGGTTGGTCTGGTATCCTATTGGTGTAATGAAATTTGCTGCTCCTGCAAATGCAACAACAAGAATAAATGGAGTGGGATCTGTGAGGCCCAGGTCAAGCGCAACTGTAATAGAGATTGGAAATACCAGGGCAACAGCCGCCTTATTAGTAATGTATGAAGCCAACAGGTTTGTGATGGCAAAGATCCCTGCCAGCAGCCCAATCGCTCCCAGTGGTTCCAGAGCAGTGATAAAAAATTCTGAAGCAGTATGGGCTACACCGGTTTTAACCATGGCAATGCCAAGTGCCAGCGACATGGCAATGATGATGGCAAGGTTAAGGTCAAGGCTTTTATGGATGTCTTTTGGTGAAGCAATTTTAAGCGCCATGGCAATGATCAGAAGGATTGACAGGCCCACAAAAAGCGATAGTATTCCCAATCCGTACAAAATAATAGCCAATGCTGTTCCTCCCAGTAAGACTACCACCTTATACCATTCGAGTTTGCGGAAATCCTTGATCTTCGAGATCAGGTAAAAGTCAAGGGTTTCAGAGGAAAGGCTGTTGAAGTCGTCTCCAACCAAAAGAAGCAAAACATCACCGGCATTCAGTTTTACATCTCCGATCTTGCCGCTTATCTTTTCACCGTTTCTATGGATGGCAATGATGGCAGCATCATATTTTCCACGGAAGTTGGTTTCTTTAACTGTTTTGGAAATCAGGGTTGAATTGTGTGATATCACGATCTCGATAACTTCCGTATGTGGTTTTTTCACGAACATGCCTACTTGTGCCAATTGCAAGCCGGAGTCGGAATCGATCATTTCAACAATGGTTTGGGTATCACCGGCAAACAAGAGGGTGTCGCCTTCGGTAATAAGTGTGGCTGGAGATACCGGCCGGATCACTTCTGATTTTCTTAAGATCTCCGCAAGGAACAATCCTTTAAGATTGCGTAAGCCGGCTTCGCTCACATTCTTCCCAATGATATCTGAACCTTTCTTCACATTTACTTCCACCATATACTCTCTTGATTTGGCAGAAAAGTCTTCCATGGCATCTTTCCTGACAGGAAGCAGCCTTTCGGCAAAAAATATAAGGTAGACCATTCCGATGATGATCATCGGAACCCCAACGATGGAAAAATCAAACAGGCCAAGGGTTTTAAAGTTTGGGAAAACAGACTGGTCTTCCACAAGTCCGTTAACAATAAGGTTTGTGGAGGTTCCTATCAGGGTGGCGCATCCTCCTAAAATGGCTGCATACGAAAGAGGGATGAGTAATTTTGATACTGGAATATTGTTCTTCTTTCCCCAGCGGTACAAGTATGGCATCATAATGGCCACAATAGGAGTGTTATTCATAAAAGCCGAAAAGCTTGCCACCAAAATGCTCATTCGCCACATAAAACCCTTGTAGGACCGTGATTTTAAAAACATACGATCGAAGAGGATGGCAATCACCGAAGTTTTGCGGATCATGTCACCAATGATCAGTAATAAAAGAATAATTGCAATTTGTTCGTTGGCAAAGCCAAGCATGATCTCCTTAGGTGTCAGAATTCCAAATAAACCCAGGACGATCACACCGGTAGCGAAGGTGAATCCGGGCCCCATAAATCCCCGGTAAAGAGAAAAAATAATGAAAATGAGGACTATTATGACAATAACGGAATCTAAGTAGTTCATATCCTCACATTTCAGATTGAGCCAGGTGGCCTTTGCTGGCTTTTATTATTGGGAACTTTCCCTTACTTTTGCAGAAAATTTCCTACGCATACAAATATATGGAAAAAGCGGATAAACATATTTTTCCGGTATTTAATAAAATCCTGAAGCGCTCTGACAAGGAACTACTTCTAAGGCAGAAGGCTAAGGTTGTTTGGCTGACCGGTTTATCCGGTTCCGGAAAGACAACCATTGCCAAAGGAATTGAAAAAGAGCTCCATAAACGTGGTATTATCTGCCAGGTTCTGGATGGAGATAACATACGTTCCGGGATAAATAATAACCTGGGATTTTCAGAAGAAGACCGACTGGAAAATATCAGAAGGATTGCTGAGGTTTCAAAGCTCTTCATCAATTGCGGGATTGTTACTATTAATAGTTTTATCAGCCCCAGCGAAAAGATCAGGGCCATTGCCAAAGAAATTATCGGTGATGACGATTTCATCAGCATTTATGTAAATGCTCCTATTTCTGTTTGTGAAGAAAGGGATGTTAAGGGCCTTTACAAGAAAGCAAGGGCTGGAATGATCAAGGATTTTACCGGAGTAGATACAGCATTTGAAGCTCCTGTAAACCCTGATATTGAGGTTAAAACGGATAGCATGAGTGTTAAAGATTCTGTAAGGATGATTACAGAATACATATTGCCTCATATTTTATTGCAAAAGGAAAGTGACTAAAAACATCAATAGATGAAAAAATATAATCTGAACCATTTAAGGGAACTGGAATCAGAATCGATTTATGTGCTGAGAGAAGTAGCGGCTCAATTTGAGAATCCGGCATTGTTATTTTCCGGCGGTAAGGATTCCATCGTTCTAGTTCATTTATCAGTGAAGGCATTCTGGCCGGCCAGGATTCCTTACCCTCTTGTGCATATTGATACCGGCCATAATTTTCAGGAAACAATTGAGTTTCGCGATCAAATGGCAAAGGATGTAGGTGCCCAGCTTATCGTGGGATCTGTTCAGGAAACCATTAATGAGGGCAGGGCAGTAGAAGAAACAGGCTTCAATGCAAGCAGGAACCTTTTACAAACAACAACCCTGCTTGATACCATTGAACGGCATAAATTTGATGCAGCCATCGGTGGGGGCCGGCGTGATGAAGAAAAGGCCAGGGCAAAAGAACGCTTTTTCTCTCATCGTGATGACTTTGGGCAATGGGATCCTAAAAACCAGCGACCTGAACTCTGGAATATCTTTAATGGGAAGAAAAATATGGGTGAGCACTTCCGTGTATTCCCTATCAGCAACTGGACCGAAATGGATGTTTGGCAGTATATCTATATGGAAAATATTGCCATTCCGGAACTTTATTATACACATGAACGTGAAGTATTTCTACGCGATGGAACATGGCTGGCAGCAGCACCTTTCATGCAAAGAAAGCCGGATGAAGTGGTTGAAAAGAAAAGAGTCAGATGCAGAACCATTGGCGATATTTCTTGTACAGGTCTCACCATTTCAATGGCTGACTCGCTTGAGGATATTATTCAGGAGATTGCAGCTACAAGGGTAACCGAAAGAGGAGGCAGGGCCGACGATCAACGCTCGGATGCAGCCATGGAAGACCGTAAGAAAGAAGGATATTTTTAGTCGGAGACCCCTAATTTATTTATCGCTAACAACGTTAAAATGAGCCAGGAAAAAGAATTTTCAAGCAAAGCATACCTCGATATGGAATTATTGCGCTTCACAACAGCGGGAAGTGTTGATGACGGAAAGAGTACCCTGATCGGACGCTTGCTTTATGATAGCAAATCCATATTTGAAGACCAGATGGAAGCAGTAAAAAGAGCATCCATCAAAAAAGGAAATGAAACGGTTGACCTGTCCCTGCTAACAGATGGCCTGCGCGCTGAAAGGGAGCAAGGAATTACCATTGATGTGGCCTACCGGTATTTTGCCACACCGAAAAGAAAATTTATCATAGCGGATACACCAGGCCATGTTCAATATACCAGGAACATGGTAACAGGTGCCTCTACTGCGAATGCAGCCATCATTCTTATTGATGCCCGCAATGGTGTAACAGAACAGTCGCATCGTCATACTTTTATTGCTTCCCTCCTTCAGATACCTCACATTGTTGTTTGTGTAAACAAGATGGACCTTGTTGAGTATAAAGAAGAGGCCTACGAGAAGATCAAGAATAGTTTCAGGGACTTTGCGGCCAAGCTGGCTGTTAAAGATGTGAGATTTGTGCCAATCAGTGCCTTAAAAGGGGACAATGTTGTTGATAAATCGGATAGAATGCCCTGGTATCAGGGAGGCACTTTGAGATATATTCTCGAAAACATTCATATTGGCAGTGATCACAATCATATCGATGCCAGGTTCCCTGTGCAATATGTTATCAGGCCACAACGAGATGAATTCCACGATTTCAGGGGTTATGCCGGCCGCATTGCCGGAGGTGTTTTCAGGGTGGGCGAAAAGGTGAAAGTACTGCCTTCTGGCTTTACTTCTACGATAAAATCCATCATAAACCATACCGACGAATTGGAAGAAGCGTTTCCTCCCATGTCAGTCATTCTTACCCTGGAAGACGATATTGATATCAGCAGGGGCGATATGATCGTTAAGGAAAATAACGGTCCAAGCGTGGGGCAGGATATTGAGGTTATGATGTGCTGGATGAGCGAAAAACCCATGATGCTGAATGGAAAATACATGGTTAAGCATACCACTGCGGATGCTCGCTGCCTGGTGAAAGACGTGAAATATAAAGTCGATGTAAATACACTTGCAAAGATCACGGATGTTCAAAGCATCGGCCTGAATGAAATTGCAAGGGTATCACTCCGGACAACCAAACCTTTATTTTACGACTCTTACAGGCAGAACAGGAAAACGGGTGCGATCATCATTATTGATGAGGCAACAAATGTTACTGTTGGCGCGGGGATGATCATTTAGCCTTAAGGCCACAGGCCTTCCGGACCTAACATATGATTTTAGAAAATTCAATTTCATCATAGGATTTCTTACATTTGTTTATTGACCAAATTGCAATCTATGGAAAAGGAGTATTTCAGTCACGAAAGTGCCATTATTGATAAAGGCGCAAAAATAGGAAAAGGATCCAGGATATGGCATTTCTCCCATGTCATGGGAAAGTGTGTCCTGGGCGAGAATTGTAATCTCGGACAGAATGTTTTCGTGGCTGATGACGTCATTCTGGGCAATAATGTAAAAGTGCAGAATAACGTTTCCATATACTCAGGGGTTGTTTGTGAGGATGATGTATTTCTGGGTCCCTCGATGGTTTTTACCAATATTAAAAATCCCAGGAGTGCAGTTATCAGAAAAGGGGAATATTCAAGAACACTGGTTAAGAAAGGGGCCTCAATCGGAGCCAATGCAACCATCGTATGTGGCAATGATATTGGTAGCTTTGCTTTTATTGCTGCCGGTTCTGTTGTTACAAAAGAAGTGCCTGATTATGCTTTAATGATAGGCTGCCCGGCCGTTCAGACTGGATGGATGAGCGAATATGGCCATCGTCTTGAGTTTAATGAGAACGGAGAAGCAAAATGCCCCGAAAGTGGAGATACATACAAACTGAAGGATCAAAAAGTAGAAAAAACCAAATAAACCAATCTATGGTACCACAAGATGGAATTCATAACTTTGCACTGATTGGAGCTGCCGGATACATTGCACCACGCCATATGCGTGCAATCAAGGATACCGGGCACGATCTTGTTGCCGCTCTTGATAAATTTGATAGCGTTGGGATCATCGACAGCTTTTTCCCTGATGCCGCTTTCTTTACCGAAACCGAGCGTTTTGACCGTCACATTGACAAGCTTCGCCGTTCCGGAGGGAAAAAGATAGATTATGTCTCTATCTGTTCTCCCAATTACCTTCATGATGCCCATATAAGGCTGGCATTGAGAAATCAAGCAAATGCAATTTGTGAAAAACCCCTGGTGTTGAATCCCTGGAATGTGGATGCACTTGCCGACATTGAGAAAGAGTCAGAAACCAGGATATACAACATTCTTCAGCTTCGCTTACACCCATCCATTATAAAGTTGAAAGAACAGGTTGAGAAAGGCCCTGCCGGGAAAGTGTATGATCTTGACCTGACTTATATTACAAGCAGAGGAAGATGGTATTACATCTCATGGAAAGGAGAACTCCAAAAGTCGGGAGGTGTGGCAACAAATATTGGGGTACACTTTTTTGATATGCTTACCTGGATTTTTGGCGATGTAAAAAGCAATACAGTGCATGTTTCAAAAGAAGACACTGTGGCCGGATATCTCGAGCTCGAAAAAGCCAGGGTGCGTTGGTACCTCAGCCTGGACAGAGAAACCATTCCCGCAGAGTCGAGGCGTGAAGGTGTGGCCACCTTCAGGTCGATCACCATGGAAGGCGAGGAAATTGAGTTTAGTGGTGGATTTACCGATCTTCATAAAGAAATCCTTGCAGGGAATGGTTTTGGTATTCAGGAGTCGATAAAGAGCATTGAGATCGTCCATAAGATAAGGACCACAGATCCAATAGGACTCAAGGGTGATTATCATCCCATTCTTAAAAAACTGAAGTTATAAAGAGAGCCTGCTTTAGGGCTGTGTAAAAACATATGCAAAAACCTTTGTCGACCGATAAAGCCTGGTATGCTCTGTATACCCGATCAAGAACTGAGAAACAAGCACAGAAAATGCTTCTCAGAGCAGGAATAGATGCATATCTACCCCTGATAAAAACCCTTAAACAATGGAGTGATCGCAAAAAATGGGTTGAAGAACCCCTTTTCAGATCCTATCTCTTTGTTCATATCAAGGCCTCGGAATACTATGATGTATTGAATATTCCGGGTGCGGTGAGGTATATCACCTTCGAAGGCAAGGCTGTTCCCATCCCTCCTCAGCAAATAGAAGCCATTCGGCAGTTTATTGCTACCGGCCATGAACTCCCGGATATTGAGCTTGACCTGAAGCCCGGAATAACCGTAAATATTATTGCCGGCCCCATGAAAGGGATCAGCGGAGAACTACTGGATATCCTGGGAAAAAAGAAAGTCAGGATTGAGATCGATGGCCTCGGACAATCAATATTTCTTGAACTTCCGGCATCACATATTAGGGTGTAGGAAGGGAGGTTTGAACTTTGAACTTTGAAATCTGAACTTTGAACTTTGAAATCTGAAGTGGTGTATGATGGATAATTCATAATCAACTCAACCTTCCATACGAACAAAAGGATTTTGAAATCTGACCAGTGAATGGCTCTTTTGGCTATATTTGGTATTGGGAAAATACGCCAATCGAATGAAAAAAACCCTTGTATTCATATTCTTTGCTGCTTTTATGGCCATGTTTATGCAGGCCCAGATACCCAAAAGTATTTGTCTTAAGCCGGGATATGCTTTTACAAAGCCGATTGCCAATGATAAAGAGATAACCCGGGATATCGGGTATTATGAAGGATTTTATATTGGTGTCAATCTGGAATTCATACAGCATAGATTTCTGAGTATCCTTGCCGAGGGAGGGTTTGTAACAAAAGATCTTGACTATGTATACCTTGCTCCCATGCTAAAAGGACGGTTCGAGGTTAAAAGCTTCGTTCCCTATCTTTTTGCAGGCCCCAGAGTCGATGTTCTGATAACAACAAAAGAGAACAAAGGATTTAGGGATGTTTTTAATCCCATAGGTCTGGGAATCAGTTATGGTGCCGGATTAGAGTACTTTGTACATCCGTTTGGCTTTGTTTTAATCTTTCAGCATCAATACAATTTTTCCGATGCTGAAAAAATGAACCGTACCGGCCCAAATGATCAAAACTATAACTATAATACATTTTGCATCAGCCTGGGCTTTAAAACATATTTTGGAAAAAGAAATTGAAAGAAACAGACGGGGACTCTGGTTTTATAAAGGCTGTTTTACAGGTCAATGTTTCAGAGATTAGCATACCAGAAGTCAGAAGATGGGAGTTTGAGCGTGTATTTCCCCCGATACTAGTGAATTTAAAACACAAGATTAACTCAAAACTCAAAATCCCGAAAAACCAGAATTCTTTGAATTCATTGTTTTTCGTGGATCCTTGACAAAATATCAAATCAAAGATTTGTTTTGTCGGGACTCAAAACTCAAAACTTTTCATATCATTACTCTGACCACGCTCTCCTTACCCTCATCTTAAAAAATCCCTAAGCAATTATTCTAAGTTTCCCGGCAGGTAAATTTTGAGAATATTGGGTACATCCGATATCCATTACCTATGGTCTGATTTTTTCGGGGAGTTGATTTAAAAACACATCCGGAATCCTGGTAACTCGTTTTTTTTCATAGTCAAAAGCAATCAGCTTTGTGTTGCCATACAACACTTCAACATCTTCCCGTATCACCTTATAATGCATCACCATTGAAAGCTCCCGCAGGTCTTCAATATGTATAAAAACCTTAAGCTCATCACCCCTGAATATTTCCTTCCGGTAGTAAATATGTGCTTCCCCCATAATGATACCGGGACCACCAATATTGCTCTCCGAAAATCCACGTTCTTCCAGAAAATGGATCCTTGCGTCGTGAAACAGGAGGAGGGCTTTATCATTCCCCATATGTCCGCCATAATTGATATCACCAATCCTTATTGTATAGGTGCCTGCAAATGTGAGTTCTTCTTTCATATATGGCAAAGTTAAGGGTCTTATTTCTTATTTAAAAATCAGTCGATACTCTCAAATTTGATTTATTATATTTGTGGGCTAAATCCGGAATCATTTACTGTTAGTATTAGAAAAACCAAAAACGGACAATCATGAATGAATTTTTTGCAAAAGAGTTTTACCACAATACCGTAGGTGATTGGGCTCTTTCCCTCGCCATTATTATAGGTACACTTGTATTTACAAAAATCCTTTATTGGGTTTTCGGAAAAATAGTTAAAGGCCTGACGGCAAAAACAAAAACCAAACTTGATGACCTGATGGTAGACATGCTTGAAGAGCCTATTGTCTTGATCGTTACGATTATAGGGGTTTGGTTTGCTATTGGCAGGCTGTCTTTTCCGGAAGGAACAATGAATTGGATTGATAAGGTTTATTGGGTGATGATTGCCCTGACCATTACCTGGTTATTGGCAAGGCTGGTGGATGCCCTCATCAAGGAATACATCGTTCCACTCACTCAAAAAACAGAGGGCGACCTCGACGATCAGATTGTTCCCATTATCCGCAAGGCCATCCGCGCCGCGATATGGATCCTGGGTATTATTATTGCCCTGAACAATGCCGGTTATAATGTTGCTGCACTGCTTGCCGGACTGGGTATTGGAGGAATTGCCCTGGCCATGGCAGCCAAGGACACTGTGGCTAATATTTTTGGCGGAATCACCATTTTTACGGATAAACCCTTTACCATTAACGACAGGGTGAAGATCAATGGATTTGATGGCACTATCACTGAGATAGGCATTAGAAGCACCCGCCTGAAAACACTGGAAAACAGGATTGTAACCATTCCAAATTCAAAGTTTACTGATGGTATGGTAGAGAATGTTAGCTCCGAACCCAGCCGGAAAGTTACTCTTAAGCTTGGGCTTATTTATGAAACAACAGCCGAAAAAATTCAGGCTGGTATGAAGGCCCTGCAGACCATTGTGGATGAAGCGGATGATCTTGAAAAGAATAGCGTTATCAGTTTCACTGAGTTCGGAGATTTCTCTCTGGGGATTCTCTTTATTTACTACATCAATAAAGGGGATGATATCATGGCTGCCCAGACCAAGGTGAACATGGAGATCAAGACGAAATTTGAAGCATTGGGTATTGAAATGGCATTCCCAACTCAAACAGTTTATACCATACCGGAAAAGGCGAAATAATAATTGCCAAATTAGCTCCTGCTTTCTTAAAGGGCTTTCAATTTTTTGGCTTTGACCCTGAGCAGGCTTCGGTATGATAATCCGGGCGCAATGCAATCGCCTTTGGTGAGACGTGCCGCCCCGGGTCCTAAAACGGCAATGACTTCTCCGCTCCGGATATCAATTACATTGCAAAGAAACATACGCTCTTTATCTGACCACAGATAGTGCAGGTAGGCTGTGTTTTCTGCATTGTCAGCAATGGCTTGATCGATCTGTTCGTTGGAGGCAATGCGGAATGGATGCTTATAGTATTTTTTAATAATGTCTATGCTAACGCCCTCCGGGTCAAGATTATCAGGGATGAGAAGGGTTTTTGTTTTTAGCGTGGCTGATGTCTTTTTTGGGATTTTTTTCGCGTATATTCCTCCTTTGGAATCTTTGTAAACCATTGCATCTTCAATTTTTGAAGTAAACTGCCTGATGGCAAATACAAGATCGTTATCGGAAAGCTTCAGGTCGGCAAAGGAAAGCTTGAAAATATATCGTCCCCTGAAAAGCTGTCCTGTCATTTCCTGGTCAGGAACCAATGGGGTGCTGTAAAGACTTCGGTCAACCATGCGTGTATCAAACTTTTTTCCATCCTCCGATAAGTATAACATAAATGTAAATGACGGGAACCAGAATACTTCACTCGAACTTTGTTGTCCTTCCTGGGAGGGGCCAGCCGAAAGGATCACATATTCATGGCTCTTGGAGGCAATGATGGATGCCACACGCGGACTTTTCATAAAAATGATGCTATCGCTGAAGTCCCAATACTCTTTTATGGCAGTTCTAATGTGTTCATTATACCATGCCATATGAATGGAATCGCATTGATTGCCAGCTTCTGTTTCCATATCAAAAAGCGCTACAATGAGTGG
Organism: uncultured Bacteroidales bacterium; assembly: GCA_964487735.1. Taxonomy (GTDB): domain Bacteria; phylum Bacteroidota; class Bacteroidia; order Bacteroidales; family B18-G4; genus B18-G4. The sequence continues at coordinate 20,347 of CAZASJ010000027.1, forward strand.
CCGAAACCGAAGTTGCTCAGCTTTTTTATGGTCTGCACGCAGGAATTGTGCATCTAGTTGAAGCGTAAAAAACAATAGGAGAATCAGAGGAATTGATTTTTTCATAGCGTAGAAATGTGTTACAAAGATAGGAAAGAGTATTCAGTACTAATGATCATAAAAAAACAGGCCCCTGATTCAGGGGCCTGTCCGTGCAATTGGAGTATATGGATTCACGTGTTCGGACACGTGTGAGGTTTTGTTATAATTTGATAGGATATATTTGACCGTTTATTGTAACTGTTGCATCGTCGTCGCAGCTGCCCGGGCCATAATCAACGATCATAAGTGGGAGAAGGGAATGTTGCAATTCTATCACACCGCTCTTGATCCAGTAACAGTTCAGCGAAAATTCAAGACCTTCAGTAATGATTGCTCCCAGTGTTTCGCCATTAGAGGCTACAACATTGTGTGATCCTGTGAGTACATAAGTGTCATCCCACCAGATAAAAGGAGTATTATGCCCTTCGGCCCATTCACGCATGCGGTCACCTGTCCAGAGGATGATCCCTCCATCAGGCTTAATGATGCTGCCATCAACGCTTACTGTCCATACAGGATTGCCTGCGCTGTTCAGTCCCTGGTTCGTGAGTTCTTTAATACCCAAAACCTGATGGTCGTTCACAAAGTAATTGTCGAGGGTGGTTGTAATCACGGTACCAACTGCCCAATAAGGGCCGCTGTGTGATACATTGATTATGCCCCTGCGCCATTTACCATCATTGCAAAGGCAATTTGTGGCTCCAAAATCAATGCTGATGGTAAAAGGAAAAGCAAGTGTGTCGATGGTCACGGTCACACATGGTCCCATAAAAATGGTGTCGAGTACGATGCTTTTATAAGATTTGTCAGAGTTGCGCACTGCTTCGTCGGTAATGTCGGTAAGTTCGCTGAAAAGCTTGTCGGCCATTGCGTCATCCTTTGCTGCGTTTACTTCTTTTTCCGTAGTTGGGTTTTCCGGCTCTTCAACAGTTTCTTTCTGACATCCCGTATAGATGAATGAAAGGCCTGCAATTAAGAGTAAAACTAAAGCTAATTTCCGTGTCTTCATAAGGGTTAGTTTATTGGTTTGTTAATTGTTTATAATGGTAAAAAGATCGTTCCCGATTGTCCGTGTTGTTGCCAGTCAAGCTTGTAACGGCTCGGGCATTGTGATCCTGAAATTGGTTCATTGTTTTCATTGTAGCCAAAAGTGGCTGTTGCCTTGAGGTTCTCTGCCGGGATGGTATAGGTCTGCTGTCCTGCGTATGGAAGCCATTGACAGGCTTCCCTGAATACAACAGACTCACCAATTTGTGTGTAAAATTGTTTTCCATTACGATCCGCTCCCCAGGAAAGAAGGTTGTCGAATCCGGGTGCAAAACCAAAACCGTTTACAGCAAGCTGATAGTTTCCGGCGTTGCCGCTGTACACAAGCATCTTGGCAAGGTGCCATTCTCTTGGCGCATAGCCATTAAAAGCAATGCGCACATGAGCAGAATTCTTGTGTATAACGGTACTAAAACCATTTCCCAGAAGCTGAAGAATGCCTCCACTGACATTTTCCAGGGTCGATTTCCCATTCACAATGATTTTGTGATCGTTATATCCATAGGTCACCTCATAGTCATAAAACTCGATTGTAAGAAACGAACCGGGAAACAACCAGTGTGTGTTTTGCTTTACTTTCACAAGAACAACGCCTGTACGGTACTTTGTTTGCATACAGTTAAGGCCGTCGTAAGTAAGATGATAAATAATGGTATCATTTACAATATAAGTTGAATCCAGTGTTGCACCACAGGGAATACCCATGTTCATCGATTTATCTGAAACAGAAAGTAACTGCCCGGCATCGATGACGGCTTCGTCAATGTTTTCCTCAACTGAATAATCGTCTTTCGACAATTGCTGCACGGATGATGAATCAGGCTGAACAACTTCAGGCTCATCCTTTTTACATGCTGTAAAAACAACTGCAGCCAGAAAAAGCAGCATGATCAGTTTGAGTATTTTTTGAGGATTCATTGTAAGTTGTTTTAAATAGTACACTAAGTTTTCCATTTACCCTTATTTGAAGATTATTTTTTTTACTTTTCAACTGTAAGTGAGAGGGAATTTACGGCACATACTCCGAAAAATCCCAAGGCTCCCTTGCTTAAATTTGTGGATACATTTGCCGGATCGGAAGGAAAAACACCTCCCTGCCAGCTGGTTTCCAACAGCAGTGAGCGGATAAAATCAGCATGTGCCGGATTAAGCGAATACCTTCGCTCATCAATGCGTGTCCCTGCAGGGAAGAAGACCTGTTCAACCACCGGTGCAAATACCTGGCTTACATCCAGCGTAGGCAGTGTATAAAATAACAATCGCTTTTTGGTTTCTTCAGGACTAGAGTTCTCATAACCCGGAACTGTCGACCAGTCAATCAGGATTTCCCACATGGCCGGATCTTCAGCTTCAAATGAACTTGCCACATAATCTATGTGAAACAGCTCGTTGTTATCACTCTTCTTGTATTGCAACTCCGGGAATGCTTTACCTTCTACCATATAGGCTTGTGCTGAATAAAAGGTTTCCTGGTAATAAATAAGCAATGAATAGTTTTTATCAAGCTGGGCTACAACAATGGTGTCTGTAGTGTATTTCCCTGCATCCTGCGGATCTTCTTTAAGTTGGAAAGTTGATTCATTATTGCTGATGATGACATCGGCTCCGCTTAAAGGAATGGCTTTATCATTGATCCCGGCCTTATTATAATGTATGTATACAGATTGTTTGCTCAGTTCATTGGTAAGAATGCCATCTACAACGATCCATTGATCCATGCTTTGCGGGGATTCCCACTCAGCCTTCTTTACGCAGCCCGAGATCAGCAAGATCAATATGTATAGTAATATGCGTCGCATTAGAACCTGAATTGATAGTTAATGGATGGAATGATCTCTGACACCGATAATTCTGTTGGGACCAGATATTGTGAATTATGATGATCTGCCGGAACCACATAATTTCCTCCGGCATCCTCTATTCTGTTGAAACTCAAAAAATATGGATTAGTACGCCCATATGCATTATACAGGTTAAGGACTAGGTTATGCCTGAATTTTGCATTTTCATCCTTATTCAACCTGAAGTTTGCCGAGAGATCAAGCCTGTGATAAGTTGGCAGCCTGTCGTTGTTTTTTTCTCCGTACACCGGGACCACATATCCATTGTAGTCATAAAAGCTGATAGGGGTTGTGATGGCAGCCCCACTCATGATGATCCAATTTGCTGAGAAATCCCATCTCTTTTTGGTATCGTATGAAACGAACAATGTAAAATGATGCGGCCTGTCCTGGAAAGCGCTGTAAACACCCCCATTATTTACTCCGGGGGTTTGAACGAAAATCCTGGAGTAGGTATATCCAATCCATCCTGTCAGCTTCCCGAATGGCTTGCGGATCATGAGCTCCATTCCATACGACCAGGCTTCCCCGCTCCGGAGTTCTCCCTCGATGAGTGGGTTGTACAACATATTGGCATGCGGGGCATAATCTATATAATTTTGGAATTGCTTGTAGTATGTTTCAGCCGAGAACTTGATTTTATTGTCAATGAAATTACCAAAATACCCCAGTGAGAATTGATCGGCTTTTCGGGGTTTTATATTCGGCCCTGATGGAACCCAGACGGATAGAGACGTGAAGGGACTGATGCTGTTGTTCAATTCATTCAAAAACTGGGTGGTTCTGCTATAGCCTGCTTTTAGCGACGAATTCTGTGAAAGCAGATAGGTAATGTTGATGCGTGGCTCCAGGCTGGTAAATGAAGAATAAACAGCACTTTGCTCGGCATTGAAGGTATCAATCACGCTATAATTATCATCAAAGTAATAAACTGTTGTGGGGCCAAGGTCCTGCCATATTGGAAGCCTGAGCCCGTATCGTAGGACGATCTTTTTTGCAATGGCCTGACGGTTTCCAATGTAAAAGGCATATTCGGCACAATTATATTCGGGAATATCCCGGGTCTGGTCAACTGCGGCCTGATCGTTTATGTTGATATTTCCCGCATCAAGCCCATAAGCACTGATATTCATGCCGGCCGTAAACGTATTGTTTGGATTCAGGAACCAGGTAAAGTCTGTTTTTAGTGTAAAGTTTGAAATCTCTGAACTCCAGTACTCATGCCTGTCTTCAGAAAGATACATCAGGTATTGATAACGGGTTACATATGCCGTTGTATTGGAAAATAGTTTTTTATTGAACTGATGGTTCCACCTTATGGTACCAAGAATGTTGTTCCAGCCAAGGCCAAAGGTTTCTATGGAGGAGGAGGTTTTTCTTTCAAGATTATCATTCCCAATGTAGAAGGTGGCAAACAGCCTGTTTCTTTCGTTTAGCTTAAAATTAAACTTTACATTCAGGTCGAAGAATCCAACCTGGATCTCCTGATCTTTATAATAGAGTTGCGGCAGCCATTGAAGGGTCGACACCCTCCCCGATACATAAAATGAACTTTTATCCCTGATAAGGGGCCCTTCCAGAGAGAGGGAGGAAGTATAGGGACCTACATTGCCTCCAAATCCAAAACGTTTATTGTTTCCGTCTTTGGTTTTGATGTCTACCACCGATGACAACCTTCCCCCGTAATTTGCCGGAAAGTCTCCCTTAAAAACCTGCATGTCGCTGATGGCATCAGGTGAGATCACCGACAGGAAACCGAAAAGGTGTGAAGCATTGTACATGGGTACCTCATCCACAAGAATGAGGTTCTGATCGCTACCCCCGCCCCTGACAAAGAATAAGGATGAGCCATCACCGAAGGTTTCAACACCCGGAACTACCTGCAAAGATTTAATGATGTCTTTGTCTCCTGTAATACCGGGAAGTTTTGACAGTGTATTTTTGTTGAACCTGAATTCACTGATCTGATCGTTGAGAATAAGGGGCCTGTCTGTGCTTGCAATAATCTCTATTTCTTTCATTGTAAGCGGGGCTTCCTTTATTTCCCGGTTCAGTTTTTTATCTTTATTGAGCAAGATGTTGACCTCCTGTGATTCATAACCCAGGAATGAGAATACGATCTGGTGTGATCCTTCCGGCAGGGTAAGGGAATAAAAGCCGTAGGGGTTTGTAGATGTGCCGGTATAGCTTTCTTTATCGTAAACATGTGCACCAATAAGAACCTCCCCGCTCGACTTGTCTTTCAGGTAGCCTGAAATGGTATAGTGCTCCAGGCTGGAAGGATCGGGAATGTAGTCCGGATCATATTCATCCAAAGCTGTTTTTAGCACAATATGGTTTTCAACCAGGGCGTATTTAATGCCATTTTGCTTAAATACTTTTTTAAGAATGTATTTAAGTGATTTGTCTTTTGCATTGATGCTGATCGGTAGGTCGGCGGGAATAGACTGCGGACTGTATGAAAAGTATACGTCTGCCTGCTCTTCGATCTGCCGGATAATGTCCTCCAATGCTGCATTCTCTGCAACAATGCTAATCTTGCGGGAAAGGTCCTGAGAATATGTGTAGGCGAAGCTAAGCAGTAGTATCGATAAAGATAATACGATGGTCTTTAGATATGTTTTCCCCTCAGCGAACAAAATTCTGTTTTATTGACATCCTGTACCGGAAAGCTCTATTTTGTCACCATTTGGCCTTGCGCTAATATCAATGGTTGATTGCAATACCAGCAGGATGGCTTCGAGCGACTGTCCTTCAAATGTAGCAGTTATACGGCAATCGAGTATATCAGGATTCAATACAATAATATCTTTATGATAAACTTTTTTAAGGATCTCAATAATATCACCCAGGGGGCTGTCCTTGAAGCGAAGTTTCTTTGTCTTCCATGCAAGGATGTTGGGGTCCTTGTTTTCCTTCTTAACAATTTCTCCATACTGTTTAAATACCACGGCCTTTTCGCCCGGTTCCAGCAGCATTTTTTTATCATTGTATTGAAGCTGGACGCTGCCCGACAACAGAACCACTTCCATGGTATTATCGTTGGAATGGGTATTTACATAGAATGAAGTTCCAAGTACACGGATCTGCATGTCATCAGCATCGATCACGAAGGCTTTTTCTTTGTTGTGGGCTACATCAAAATATGCCTCTCCTTCCAGAGAAACCTTTCTTTCATCTCCCTTAAACCGGCTGGGATAGTTGAGTGTAGAGCCATTGTTCAGTGTTACTTCGGTGCCATCCGGCAGGGTGGATTCGATGATATGCTCCCTGGCAATAAGCTGATCTTCAGCAGGGGTCATAAAAAACCAGAAATAGATTATTGAGGGTGCAATAAGCAGAAGCAATACCGCTGCAACGCGGAAAAAGTTGCGTCTGCCCTGAAATGCTGTTTTCTTTCCGGTTGTGGCATTGCCCATATCAACACGCTTACTGAATGCTGCCCATTCGCTGTCAACATCGGTGGTATCTTCAATGCGAAGCGCTTCCTGCAGGGCCCAGCTTTTACGATATTCGCTAAAGAGGCGAAGGTTGGCGTCGTTTTCGCTGAGCCAGTTGTTCAGCTCTTGAATATCAGCCACCTTAGCTTCCCCTGCGAGGTAGCTGGCAATGAGTGTTTCGTAATATGTGGCCGTTTTATCCATTTCTTCTGTTAAGTATACACACGAATTACCGCTTACCCTTATTGGTTTTTTAATATTTCTATGATTATTAATAATATACTCATAAACTCAGCAAGTTTTTCCCTCATGACCTTTAGTGCTTTCGACATCTGTGCCTCCACGGTTTTGACCGAAAGATTCAGCTCAGTGGCAATTTCCTGATACTTTTTGTTTTCCATCCTGTTCATAAGAAATACCTGCCTGCACTTTTCCGGAAGACTGCTGGTAGCCTCCTCAATACGGAGCCTGATCTCTGACGTTACCAATTGGTCGTGATCTTTATAGTCATGATCGTTTCCAAGTCCCTCAAATTCAATTATGCTGCGATCGTATTTTTTATGGTCGCGGAGGTAATTTAAGCATCGGTTGCGTACCGTAGTGGCCATATATGCCTGGGGTGAACGGTCCAATTCAATAGTTTCTCTTTTTTCCCACAGATTGGCAAAAGCATCCTGAACGATCTCCCTGGCGATGTCATGGTCCTTCACATACTCAAGTGCAAAAAAGCTGAGTCCCTTGAAGTGCTTCCTGAATAAGTCTTCAAAGCTTTTATGATCGAGGCCTTTCCCGCTTATATGTATTTTCTTTCCCAGGGTGAATTGAATTTTTTAGCAAGATATGAGAAAATAACGAAATCGAACCAGATTCAGTATCTGGTATTACTAGTGTCCGGGGAAAAATAAATTGAATTGGTGAAAGGCTCTATGGCGTTCACTTTTACGACATCACGGGAGTCGAGTGATTCGCATCAATTTTGCAACAGACATTTAGTAAGAACCCTATGAAGTTTAAACCGGACACTAATAATCTGGTATAGGAAAGGCTGAAATGCGATGACCTTTTTAGATGGAGATTATTCTACAGGCCTGCTTTGACCAGGATCAAGAGGGATGCAGATTCTGTATACGGTACCTTTGCCGGCTGCTGAGTCGATCTTGATGTTTCCGTCAAGGAATTTAACCCTTGAGCGAATGCTTTGAATGCCCATGCTTTTCATGCTGAGGACTTCCTTGACATCAAAACCTTTACCATTGTCTGAATAACTGATATCCAATTCGTCGGGATGAACCACCAGGGTGAGATCATACTTATCAGCCCCTGAATGCTTGATGGAGTTGTTCACTATTTCCTGCAGCATGCGGTAGATCATGATCTCACTATTCTCGGGGTATCTTTTTTGTGGGCCTACCACATCCATTTTGGCATCGATCCCATCCGTTTCATCCAGGGTTTCGAAAAGATCTTCCAGTGCCTCAAACAATCCAAGTTTGGTAAGGAGTCCGGGCATCAGGTTGTGAGAGATCTTTCGTACATCAGTGCTGGCCTGCTCCAGAAATTTTGTTGCTTTCAGGATCAATTCTTCATTCTCAGGGCTTTTGTCTTTGATTGCAGTAAACTGCATTTTTGTTGCCGACAGCAGGACACCCAGGTTGTCGTGAAGTTCAAGCGCAACCCGTTTCCTTTCATTCTCCTGACCTTCCACAAGAAAGCGGGCAGCCATATGTTTCTTCTCTTCTTCTAATTGCTTAATCCTGTGATTGCTAATGATGTGGTTTTTGCGGTTTTTATAAGCAATAAAGAAAATAGCGAAGAGGGCTATCAGTAAAATTCCCAGGCCGGAGAAAAGCAATAGGTTTCGCTCTTTGAGCTTTTTTAAGTTTTCATTTTCCAGGTTTAATATTTTAAGCTGATCCTTCTCTTTTTCGTATTTAAACAGCAAATCATTGATAATTTCTGCTTCCTCAAGGTTGAAAATACTGTCTTTTACTTCCTGAAGTCTTGTAAAGGCAAGCAGAGCATCTTCGTGGCTGCCCGATTCCTTATAGATCAAATAGGATTCCTGGAGAATCTCTTTTTTTCTATACAGGTTGTGCGTTTCGTTGGCAAGAATCATACAGGAATCGTAATAAATATGTGCTTTTTTTGGGAGGCCTTTTTTAGCATAAACGGATGCCATTCCCTGCCATGCAGCGATCATCCCGACAGCAAGGTCCTGTTGACGGAAATACTTTATGGACTTATTTTGATACCTCAGGGCCTCATCGTATTTTCCCTGCCTGATCAATATATTCGCATGGTTAATATAGTTATAATAGATCCCCTGGACATCCCCGGTAATGGCATATACGGAGTCGGAGAGAAAGTAGTATTCCCTGGCTTTATTTAAGCTGTCGTTTTCATGGTAGAGAGCACCAAGTCGGGCATAGGCAGTAGGAATGTTATAGATGTCTTCGTAAAGGATGTCGTATTCAAGACCCAGACTGAGGAATTTAAGCGAATTGTCAAAATCTCCCAGGTGCATGTATGTATTGCCCAGGTTGCCAAGAATCCTGCCCAGGGCTTTTGTGCGGTTTATGGCTTCACAGTAGTGAATGGCCTTGTGATAGTATGTTGCTGCAGAATCATACTTGGCCATTTGCTCGTAAAATTGGCCAATACTGTTATATACAGAGATTAATGATGAGGTATCCCTGACTTGATTGTAAATAGCCAGGCTCTTTTTGTAATAGTCAATGGCCAGGTTTATTTCAGATGTGATCCGGTTGAGGTTGCCAATATTGAATAGTGCTTTTGCAATACGGATACTGTCATTCAGTAAATAATAAAGTGAAAGACTGGACTCACCATATTCCAGGGCCTCGGCATATGATCCAATGCTTTTAAATGCCAGGCTCTTCTTGTAAAGTGCATCGGCCTTGCCTTCACTGTATCCGATCTTTTCAGATAAGTCGAAGGCCTGATCACACAAAAGCAGGGAAGAGTCTGAATTAGGAATGCGTAAATATTGAGAAAGCAATAACATGCTTTCAACCTTTTCGGGAGTATCGGCCTGTTGTGATATTTTATTGGCCAGATCAGAAATTTCATCGGGCGATGCAGGGTATGATTGCAAAGCAGCGATCAAACATCCAATAATCAGTAGGGCTCTGATGGTTGTATGCATAAGATAGCTTATTCAATTTCTAAATCAGAGTTTCTAGTTATGATTCCTGTTGTACTCTTCATAAGGGTGCTGTTTTTATATACCCCGGTTGTAACATTGAATACCTGGCTTCCAATGGCATTCCTGATTTCTTCTTCGTTGAGGACTTGTCCGGGGTTAAGAATTTCTACAGGGATGATTAGTTCCTGGTATTTTGAGCTTTCCGATACTGTTCCATATACCCTCAGGCGAATTTCCACATCCTTGCCTTCCGACCCCCTGTTTGTAACAATAATGTCTTCAGTGGGAGGGTAGAGGATGTATTCACTGGAGCCAAGGGTAACTAAAATGGATACTTTGGCATAAATCTTTTTTGAGGAAGTTAAGAACAAAATGCTCAATCTTTGTCTCGGTTCATACATGGCGATAAGAATTTGGGTTAAGCGTTTTTCGTATTGAATTAATATTCTAATGTATTAAAAATTACAATTATATACAAAATATAATACTCCCCTGAGGGTATATTTATTAAATCAGTTCGATATCTGAATTCTCAGAAGCATTGATCTTCAGACCTTTAACCCATGGTGGGAGGTTTTTTAATTTAAAAACCACATCCACTTCCATTTCCACGTCATGAATGTCATTTTCATTTGGAAGCAGCATAAAATCAAGTTCAAGGATCCCGTCAGAGGGTGCTTCTTTGTATTCTTTGGGAACCAGGACAGGATTGATCAGCTTGTTGAATACGGCAATTCCATTTGCCTTTACCGCCATCAATTCAGGTTCATCTTTATGCCTGACGATCCTCATGTTTTTTATGTAACGTACAATACCATCCATAATTAGCAATAATACATCTAAGAAAGAATATGTTTATAGCAGAAAACCACTAAAAAAAAACTTGGCAATATTCTACCATAGATTTGTTTTTAAGGAACGATACATTTGTTTTTGAAACGGCCAGGTATGATACGATTACACAAATGCTGCCGGCCGTTCAACAAAGAAAGAAGGCTCATGAAACGTTTAATCAAACCCTTGATCACAACCCTTATCATACTTTCCTTAGCCACCGGCTTTGGGAGAAATACTACACGGATAGTTGAAAAGACCAATAGCACAATGCTGATACCTTTTGAGCCGGTATCAGCCATTGTGGATACACCTCTGTTTAGCACAAATGATCCTGATATAGATATTCTTTCCGATCAGCTTAGCAATAATAAAAACAGCCGTATCGGAAAACCAGGCCCGAAATACAAGCCTGTACGCAATCGGGCTATGCGTAAAAAAACTGCAACTAAGGTTAGTTAGTGCAGGCAATCAACTTGATAATGCTTTGTTTTATTGACAAGGTAGACTTTTCCGGGGTGCTCTCAAGGCACTCCGGTTTTTTAATAAAACAATCTCCAGTGGCTTGCCACGGGCTTCCATATATTCTCCCCTGAATCCAGGGAGATGTCAGTCGAATGACTGACAGAGGGGTAAAA
>CAZASJ010000027.1:31493-36869 GCA_964487735.1 uncultured Bacteroidales bacterium
TGACAGAGGGGTAAAACAATCCCCTGGGGATCGTCAAATTAAGAATTTTCTTAATTGCTCTCAATAAATCCTATTCAATGAAATTATTCTCAACCGCCCACTTTACCAGGCCGGCTGTTTTATTTACCCCGGCTTTTTGCATGAGGTTGGCCCGGTGGCTTTCAACGGTATGAATACTAATAAACAGCTTCTCGGAAATTTCATGGCTGGTCAATCCGTTACAAATAAGATTTAACACCTCAAGCTCTCTGATACTAAGTTTTGGAAAAAGTGCTGAAATGTTTTCTCCCTTAATTTCCTGCTCGATCAATCGTACCGACAGGCCTTCCTGAAAATACTTTCCTCCTGAGTGAACGGCTCTTATGGCAGCTACGATCTGATCTTTGCCGGCATCCTTGAGGAGGTAACCGCTGGCCCCATTTTTAAGCATGCGCTTCACAAAACGTTTTTCGTCATATTGTGAAAGCGCAATGATCTTGATATCAGGATATTTTTTTGACAGCTGTTTGGTGCAATCAAGCCCATCCATTTTCGGCATATTGATATCCATCAGGATCACATCCGGAATCAGTCCCGAATCAAGTTGTTCAAGGACATTGTACCCGTTTCCGGCCTCGCCAACAACACTGAAATCTTCAATATCGGCAAGGGTGGTCTTGATTCCATCAATGAGCAATTGATGATCATCGGCGATCAATATCTTAATCATTATACCTTGAATAATATGTGTGTTTATTCTTTATCATCATCCTTCATGGCTTCAAGCACATCACGGAACTTTTCGTTCGGAACCGGGAGCGACAACACATAGTGAGCGATCTTCCATTCCGATTCCCTTTTCACAAGAACTCCGGAGCCACGCAATGTTCCTCCTGAAAAGGAAAGAAGCTCATCAAACCAGGCATATTCCGGATCATCGCCAAAGTATATGTTCCTTTCAATCCGTTTAAAGTCCCAGGCCTTGCCTCCATCTGTAAACTGAGGTTCGGCCCAATCATAAAACGCTTGTTTTGTCCATACTTCAGTTGCATCTGTACCAATGAAAATACCTTCTTCGTCTATTTTGTCGAAATAGCCTTCATAATCAACATTTGTGGCATCCAGATGCCATTGGTCAAGGAATGTATTTATCTCATTTTTTTCTTCTGGCTGTGAAAAAAGAACAAAGGATGAGATCATTAAAAAACAAAAGAATAATTGTTTCATGACAGGCGTGTTGTAAATTTGATAGCAAGATAAGAAAATCTGCTGAGCCCACAGGCCTGTGGAGGGGTATGATCAAACAAATAGCTGTAACTTTATGCCAAACATATGAGATTGATCCGGGAACACAAGAAATTATTCATAGTCATCGGCCTTTTCGCCCTGATTTATGCACTTATCTCTATTGTGAACCACTATTGTTTCCGCACTTATGCCCTCGACCTGGGGGCTTACACCAATGCACTCTATGACTATATGCACCTCCGGTGGAACGACAGCGGTGTATTTAAAAACATCAGCGAAAACTTGCTGGCTGATCATTTTGATCTCTACCTGATATTTTTTTCTCCCTTTTCGCTGGTATTTGGCAGCTATACCCTCCTCATCATTCAGATATTCTTCATTTTGCTGGGTGGGATCGGTGTATATGCTTATTTTCTCCTGTCGGAGAAGACAAAAAAATATGCGCTCTGGGCAAGCCTGTATTTCTATCTTTTTTTTGGGATTGTTTCCGCACTTTCTTTCGATTATCATAGCAATACCGTGGCTGCTGCCATGCTTCCCTGGTTCTTTTACCTGATCAGGAAAAAAAAGCTGATAGCAGGGAGCCTGATGTTATTATTTATACTGGTATCGAAGGAGAACATCTCCCTCTGGATGCTTTTTGTATGCCTGGGCTTATTGCTTGAGTATCGTAAAACCCCTATCCTGAGGTACTATTTATTATCAGCATCACTGTTTAGTTTATTGTATTTTATATTGATCACCATGTTTGTGATGCCGGCCCTGGCAAATGAGCAGGTATACCCGCATTTTCATTATTCCTTTTTGGGCGGGAGCCCAACAGAGGCCTTGATGTTTTTGATGGAGCATCCGGTCGAATCAGCAAAAGCAATGTTCATCAATCACAGCGGACATCCTTATGGAGATTATGTAAAGATCGAATTTCTGGTGCTGCTGCTTATTTCGGGAATGTATATTTTACTCCGAAAGCCGGCATATCTGATCATGCTCATCCCATTGTTCTTTCAGAAGTTTTTTCATGACAATGTTTCCATGTGGGGAATCTCTGCCCAATACTCTGTTGAATTTGCGCCCATACTGGCTATTGGAATTTTTACGGCTATTGCCGAATTCCAAAAACCTACCTTTCGAAAAATGTTACTCGTCCTTTCCCTGGCGGGATGCCTCTTATCCACCTACAGGATCATGGACCACACAATTGCCTACACCGACAAAACGAGGATCCGGTTTTATCAGTGGACACATTATACCAGGGACTATGATGTAAAGAGGGCGCATCAGGCCTTAAAAAGGATTCCTGCTGATGCCATTGTAAGTGCGCAATCCCCTTTTCTGCCACATCTTGCCCTGCGGGATAATATTTATCAGTTTCCAAAAAGGAATGATGCGGCCTACATTGTTGTTTCCACGAATGAGGGAGCCTATCCACTGGGTGCCGGGGAACTAATGGCTGAGATCTTAAAGTTAAAAGCCTCAGCAGAATGGGCTATCAATTATGAGGATGACGGCCTGATCATTTTTGAGAGAAGAAACTAAGCCTCCTGTCAGCTGCCGGCCCAAAACGCATAAATTGGTTGAAAATATCTAGCTTGATAAATACAGATCGTTGTTATTATCATATTCTCTTGACATACATTCTTTTTCGTTGTAACTTTAAGTCTTACAATTCTTAACAAACATTTTATTATGAAAAAGACTGTATTAATCCTCATTGTTGTGGCATTTGTTCTAATGCCAGCTATTCCTGTTCATACGCAGACCTATATTTACAAACTAAGTGATAATTTCCAGGGAAATGTGCCGGAGGCACCTCCATTGGTACAAATTCCCAATAATGGCGGACTCACAGGAGTGTTTACCAATAGAGATGTACCGGCAACCATTTGCGAATACGCTGGAGTGGCTGCAGGCTATTTTTTTGAGGATGATGCCGGCCTTCAGTTTAATTGTCCTCCTGACTTTATTGGCGAATCCTATTCTCTGTCCTTTATATTCCAGATAGATGAATTCATAGCTCCTCCTTCCTGGGTGAGGATTCTTAGCTTTACGCATGTAGATGACCATGGTGTTTATATATATCTTACAAATCCACCTGAAAATGGTACGCTTGAATTCTGGCCCAATGGAAGTGTTGGAGAAGTGAACTTCTTTAACCCAACGGATTTCTATCAGCTTATTCTGGTCAGAAATGATGATGGCCTGATCAGGATTTATGTGAATGGTACTGAGTTTTCAGAATATGACGATAGCGGTACACAAGAATATAAATTTCATGATCCGGAGAACCATCTGATCTTTTTCAGGGATCATCCATCGGTTTTAGCTAATGAAGCTTCACCGGGTTTTGTTTCCAATATCAAGATCACCAACCAGGCCTGGAGTCCTGATGATGTTAGTCAGGAATGGGAAGATTTCTGTTCGTCCTTGCTGAACACTCCTGAATTAATAAAAAGCAACTTTTCAATTTATCCCAACCCTGCCACTGACAGACTAAATATCGCGATAGATACACCGCCGGGAAATGCTGAAATATCTATCATCGACCTTGTTGGGAAAACACATTTACAAGTACCAATAAGGGGAGAAGACCTTTCAATAGATATTTCCACTTTGCCCAAAGGGGTTTACTTTGTCAGGTACACAGATGGAAGACAAGTAGGCATACAGAAGGTTGTTATTGAATAGGGATAAACAGTATTCAGATTTGTTAGCTGCTGAGGATTCAGAGGGCTGGCCTGTTATTTTTTAAATTGTTAATGATAATTTGAAGTGTTCAATGTTATCATGGATGTGACCCCGACAGGAAAAACCTCATTTGCAGAATAGCTTGTGATCTAAGTTCACCAAATGCATATTTACTGCTTTAACACATTTTCTTTAAATGCATAAATTCCATTGATAGGGCATTGTTCAGCAGAGTTTATGCTGAGCAAGCCGAAGTGCTCACGATGACAATATATATTCCATTTATTAAGGAAGAAATCGTTCGACTTCGCTCACGATGACAACGGAATGCTTGTTCAACGATCAGGTCTCGTCTTCGCTCGACCTTAATTTATGCGAACTGGCATTGATACACTTTGCCTTTTCGTGTAAGGTTTTCCAATCTTTTGTAACGTAAGCTACCTTTTTTGCTCTCGACCATTTTTTAAATTTCTTCTCAAAATAAATTGCATCATTGATGTATTCAAAAGTCATGTAGTGTTTAAGAATAACAGGGCGACGGCTATATGTGTAGCATCTTTTATCTAATCCTAGCTGATGTTCAAGCATTCTTCTTGAAAGATCATTTGTAACACCGGTATAATATGATCCATCGCAGCATTCCAATAAATAAACATAATATATTCTCATACATATTAATACCCAAAAATGGAAAATGTCCCACTTTTGCTCGAGCCTTTCTACAGGCTCAGGACAAGCTCCGTCTTCCAGGTACTCAGGATGATTACTCTGACGTTCGAGCGTAGCCGAGAACAATATTGAACAAAAAACTGAATTGTCATGCTGAGCGAAGTCGAAGCACATTGGCGTTTTGCACTTCTGCTTTAAGGTTGCAGCCATATTATCATAAAGGGTGAAAGCCACCTGAAATCCTATGCATAGGTGTTTGAGTGCGTGTTTTACAAGCATATTCACGGGTTGGAGTAGCTTCACCTTCAACAAACAAAGGAAATATCTGCGAATTTTCGTACTTTTACCATTATAGAGAAATTACGAAACCAATGCGACACCTGACTGTCATAGCATTCATTCTGCTTGTACTGTTACCTCATATATTGATGAGTCAAATAGAGCCTGATTCATTGATTGGAACGTATGCTGGGGTGAGATGGTTTAAATGGGAGGAAGATATTGAATGGACAGTGTTTGAAGATACTGTAGGTATCATAAATATAAATGGATGTTGGCTTGATGCATTGACAGCGACCACTAATATGGGTGGTATATATATTGGTGGGACAAAACCTTTCGAAACTGCATATAACTTTTGCCAGGGAAGTTCAACCAATTATATTCATCGGTTTCATTCTCAAGACAGTTTAACAATTATTTACAACGATATTTCCCCTCCTCCACCCAATGTTCATATTTCTTCTACCCGATTTTATGGGGAAAAGATTTGCGATTCTATATTAATAAAGATTA
>CAZASJ010000028.1:0-36671 GCA_964487735.1 uncultured Bacteroidales bacterium
TCAAACTTCAAGCTTCAAACTTCACACCACCGCCTCCTCTGAATTATAACGAAGAGGATAATTCATAATCCATAATCCATAATCCATAATCATAAAGGTGGTGCAACCATTTAGTATCTAAAATTGTCATATATTTAAAGAAGCTTAGTTGCGATTTCGGGGGATCCTATTTTTGTTTACCAAAGCCAAAGGTTATGAAGACTGTTTTCAATCTTTCAGGGAAAATGCTGATAGCTTTTTTACTATGGCTGTGTATTGCACATCCATCCAACACTCAGGCACAGGTCATCAGTGCACCTTATAATCTTGAAGCATATTTCAATAACGATCTTGTCCCGCTTATTGACCTTATATGGGACCATAACACAGATGCCTTTCTGTACTACCTGATTGAGAGGGATGGCGATTCGGTAGGAACCTCAAATTTCACTTATTATTCAGAAGCAGTTCCTTGTTTCTGTACATACTGCTATAGAGTTTATGCCGTATATGATAATGGTATATCTGAACCCAGCGCTCCGGCTTGCACTTTCGATTCCTTGGCATTGATGAGCATAAGCCCCGATTACCTGGAGGCCTGGCTTTTCCCTGATAATCAAAAAACCGTTTACCTGAATATTAATAATGTAGGGGGTGACCCACTGCAATATTCCTTCCCGGACTTTGTGGGCGGACCACCACCACCCGGATTTATTGCCAATGTTAACCCTGCAATGTATACACTTCCTCCCGGGGTAGGGGCACAGGTTTCAGTGGTTCTTGATGCCGGTGGATACAGCAGCGGCTCGTATGATCAATACCTTGGACTCGAATCCAATGATCCCTACTGGATCTCCGATAGTATTCTGTGTACGATGCACGTTTATAATCCTGCCTATTTGAGGGGTATTGTAACAGATGCAATTAATGGGCAGCCCATCAATGGAGCTAAGGTAACTGTCGGGGCCTGGCAAACACAAAGCATTTATGATGGATCCTATTTGCTGGAAGTGGATGAAGGGAACTATGTCTGTTTATATGAAAAAACCGGATATCATGAACAGCTTGTGCTCGATACCTTTTTATCTGCAGGAGACACGACCGTCATCGATGTTGCCATGATGCCGCTTTCACATCCGGTACCCTGGGTAACCTCAACGCTTACTTATTGCAATGAGCCAGGCCCGGCCTTTGTAAATTGGGCTACACCCAATGGATATTTTGAAATCATCTATGAGGATGGCACTGCTGAAGACCTTTTTGCCTGGGGCAATGCAGGAGGAGAAAATGCAGTCCGTTTTACACCCTCTTCCTATCCTTTAACGATTATTGGAGCGAGCTTTTTTGTTGGTGACGGAAGCTGGCCTTCAGGCAATTGGTTTGGAACACCATTTCAGGTGTTGGTATATGATGAAGATGTAAGCGGCCTGCCGGGAAACCTATTGGACTCTGTGATGGTGACCGTTAATAATTACAATTGGGTTGATTGCTGGGGCCTGAACATTCCTTTGGATAATGGTGATTTCTTCATTTCCATGAAACAATTGTATCCCAGCCCTAATGCCGCCCCGCTTGGTGTTGACACAGATGGGCCTGTTGCAAACAGGAGCTTTGCTAAAATGCCGGGTGGAAGCTGGGGAACTTCCACTTACCAGGATTTTATGATCCGGGCCAAGGTTTCCGGACCAACCACCAGCCCGATCAATTATTATATCATTGCCAGGATGTCGGATTTTGATCCACTTGCCGGCCCTGCCACCGGAACAATGACCATTCTTTCCACTACGAATGTATTGACTTACACAGATACGTACTTTCAATACCTGCCCAAGGCATGGTATGCCCATGCAGTGCAAACAACCTATGTATCGGGAGAGACATCCTTATGGACATACTCTAACGTTGTAGGGATGGATAAAGGAAAGATCGTTTCATTCCAATTTGAAGACTGCAATGGTTCTCCTGTTGACTCTGTGGAAATTGAAATGTATGGGGAGGACTATCCATTCGCTGCATTTGTGCAGGACTCAATGAGCCAAACGAGCTTTGAATGCGTATGGGAGGGCTGTTATTTGATTGTGATCAATAAGCCCGCTTATGATGAAATATTTATTACTGAATGTTTCTATGAGGATACAACTTTTGTGCTTACCATGGAAGAAACAAGATACCCGGTCAGGAACCTGGAAGTAGATTTTGTCACCGGTCTGGCTACATGGGATCCACCCATGGTCACTGCTTTGGATGAGGATTTTAATGGTGCCAGCCTGCCAAATGGGTGGCAATTAAGTTCTCCGGATGCAATCTGGACGCTTACTATGAATGGAAGTGGTGGAGGCTGGAGTATACCTCCCTGGAATTCCCAGTATATGTGTAAAAATGATGCCATTTCAGGAACAACATGGAGCGGTACTGTTGATTACCTGATTTCCCCGGAAGTGGATTTGAGCGGAACGGATGAATATTACTTAAGGCTGGATAGTTATTTTGACGGACAGGGCGGTCAATTTGCCTTTATTGAATATAGCTATGATGCAGGAGCAAGTTGGGATGTATTATATTCTGTAGCTCCCCATCTCGGTGAATGGGATCATCTGATAATAGATATCTCAGGACTTTCAGGAGCGGGTACTTCACCTATACACTTTGGATTTAATACACTAGCCGGGACCGTTTCTAGTAGTGGATGGGCAGTAGATAATGTTCAGATAACCGGAGATACATTAAATCCTGTTGATTACAATGTCTTCCTCAATTCTGCCTTCCTAGCAACAACGGATACGAACTTTTATCAGTTTTATGATCTGATCTACGGACAAAATTATACAGCCTGTGTCAGTGCCAATTATCTGTGTGGTACCAGCGAGCAGCTTTGCATCGATTTCACCTCTGCTTATTTGCGCCCACCTGAATGGATCGCAGGAGATACCATCGGACAGGATGTTATGCTGCATTGGTTAATGGATACCACAGAAATAGCAAATAATATCCTTGCTTATCATGTTTATCGCGACAGCATACAAATTGCATATATCCCCTTCACGGGAGAGGATACATCTTATTATACTGATGCATCCCCCGACCCCATGTGCTACAACTACCATGTAAGCACCCTGTATGATTTGAGTAATTATGGATTTCCGGGTGATACAGGAGAATCGCTATACACCGGCCCCGAGGAAGTATGTCTTGCATATGGCACATATTTGCCTTACTTTCAGGATTGGACCAATGGCAACCCCGGGAATTTTTGGACTTTTGAAGATAATTGGGTCATCAACGGGCAATATGGAAATCTTGAACCAAGCGCAGAATTTACCTGGAATCCAATGCTTAATAATTATTCCTCCACTTTAATAAGTGGTGCTTTCAATGGCGTTTTCCCAGAATCGAAAAGTGGACCATACGTTTCCGGCAGTTTCATCCTTACATATGATGTAAAGCTTGATAATATGAACCAGACGGGCGATGAGCATTTCTCTTGTGATATCTGGGTTGATGGCATTTGGCATCCTGTGGCCAGCTATGATAACGGTGATGGAAGTTTTGACTGGATCACCGAAGAATTGGATATTTCAGAAATCGCCTTCGGCAAGACCTTTAAGATAAGATTTGTGGCCTCCGGAGCCCTCTCTTCTGACATCCTGTCCTGGTTTGTGGATAATATCAGCATAGAGAGGGTGTGTTACCCTCCACAGGATTTAATGGTTGAAGGCTATAGTGCTGGCCAATCGATTCTGTATTGGAGAACTCCCGATTTTGATGGAGCAGATGAAGAATGGATCATGTGGGATGACGGTATGAACAATGGCGATGGAATCGGCCTTGCCGGAGGTGGCGTATTTAGCATAGCTTCACATTGGGATGCTGATATGATCACACAGTACGACGGTCAGTATATCACTAAGATCCGTTTCTTCCCTTACGATAATGCCATTACAACTGTTTTCACACTCAAAGTATGGCGAGGACCAGATGCCGGAACCCTTGTGTACGAAGAGCCTTTAAGTGGATTGCTTATCGGAGCATGGAATGAGATCATACTTGCTACACCGGTAATGATAGATGCATCACAGGAACTATGGATCGGATATAGCTGCGATCAACCTGATGGAGAAAACCCGGCTGGTTTTGATGCGGGTCCTGCTGTTGTCGGATACGGAGATATGATTACGCTTGATGGCATAACATGGGATCCTATTTCAACCTTTGGCTTTGACTTGAACTGGAATCTTCAGGCTTTAATTTCAGACTCTAACAATATTGCATCAAATGATACATTAACTTATCATATTTACTTTAAAGATATAGGGGCTTCCTATGAATTAATCGGGACAACCACTGATACTTCATATATTCATTCTTTTGCTTTTCAATATTCGGAAATATATTATTATTATGTGCTTGCTGTATATGAAGATTGTGAGGCGAATTCAAATGAAGTTGCTTATTGGCTTTGGGGAATATCGGATGATGTGGGAACTGAATCAATTTCAGTCTTCCCAAACCCAACAAACAAAATCATCAATGTTGAATCAGCATATACTATGTCTGAACTTTGCCTTCTCGACCTCAGTGGCCGAATGCTTGAATGCCACGAACTTTCAAACAAAACCCAATATAGCATGGATGTTTCAAGCTACGAGCCGGGTGTTTATTTGTTGAGGATAGATACGGAGCAGGGAAGGCTTGTGAGGAAGATCATAGTGAATGAATAGAGAACAGAGGAATCCCGAAAAACCAGAAATCTTTGATTTTATTGTTTTTCGAGGATCATCGATAAAAAAGCAAATCAGAGATTTGCATTTTATCGGGACAAGGATAAGAATAAGAATCAAGAATTGTTGATTCTATATTCTGTATTTGGAGTGTATTGAAAGTTATTGTAATTATAATTGACCACAAATTAAAAATATAGCATATGAAAACTTTCAGCAATTGTATTGGAAAAATGATAGCCGTTGTTCTGCTATCGGGATTTTTGATTTCTCCGGCTTCAGTGAAAAGCCAGGACCGGCTTTTATGTCAGCATCAAGTGATTATGTACGATATGTTTGGTGATGGCTGGAATGACGGTACCCTAAGCTTGTTTGTTGATGGCGTTTTAGTTCTTGACAGTATCACAATGGTTACCGGCTTAGGACCGGAAGTGGTATACTTTGATGCCTATACCGGACAGGAGATAACCACCCTATTTACCTGTGGCACCTGGTGCTATGAATGTAGCTATGAAATAGCTGATGTGTTTGGGAGTATTCTGGCATCTGATGGATTAGACGCATCAATGCCAATAGGTATTCCTCCCGGGATATGTTTTTCTAATTGTACTACAATGACTCAAATCAGCGAAAGTGAAATGGCAGAATCTGTAAAAGTGTTTCCTAATCCCACCAATGACTTTATCAATATAGAATCAGAAAGTGGGATTAATTCACTCTATCTTCTCGACGAGTGTGGTCACATCCTTCAAAGCTATGAGCTGCAAAACAAATTAACCTACAGCATGGATGTTTCAAGCTACGAGCCGGGTGTTTATTTGTTGAGGATAGATACGGAGCAGGGAAGGCTTGTGAGGAAGATCGTTGTAAATTAGGCTTGAGGCATAAGGCGTGGGGTGAGTGTCAAATTCATCACTCATCACTCATCACTCGGCACTCGGCATTCGGCACGCGGAACTCGGCACTTTTGCTTACTTTTGCGCCTATGTTCTCCGTTAGCGACCTCGCCATACATTATTCGGGAAATTACCTCTTCCGCAATGTGTCTTTCATCATAAACAAGAAAGACCGGATAGGATTGGTGGGCCGCAACGGATCGGGTAAAACCACCTTGCTGCGCATCTTGTCAGGTATGCAATCCCCTGAGACCGGCGATATCGTGATCCCTTCCACTGCCCGCTTGGGTTATCTCCCCCAGGAAATGGAGCTGAACAGCGATAAAAGCATTTATGATGAAACCATCGTTGCTTTTGATGAAATCCTTGCGCTGAAAAGAGATATTGACAGATATTCGGAGGAGATCGCTGAGCGTATTGATTATGAATCCCCTTCTTATCATAAGCTGATTCATAAAATGTCGGAAGCAAGTGAGAAATTTCAGTTGATGGGTGGCCAGTCATTGGATGCAGATGTAGAAAAAGTACTCATAGGACTTGGTTTTGTCCGCAAGGATTTTTATCGGCCGGTGGCAGAATTTTCATATGGTTGGCAGATGCGGGTGGAGATTGCCAAGATACTACTTCGCAAACCTGATCTTATCCTCCTGGATGAACCTACCAACCACCTCGATATTGAATCCATACAATGGCTGGAAGGATTTCTTAATGACTACTTCGGGGCTGTTGTGCTGGTATCTCACGACCGTGCCTTTCTCGATAATTTATGCAACAGGACCATAGAGATCAGCGATGAACGCATTTTTGATTATAAAGCTGCTTATACAGAGTATGTCAGGCTGAGAGAAGAACGTCTTGAGCAGCAAATGGCGACCTATACCAATCAACAGAAACAGATCCGTCAGACCGAACGCTTTATCGAACGCTTTCGCTATAAAAATACAAAATCACGCCAGGTGCAATCAAAGATCAAGATGCTGGATAAGCTTGATGTGGTAGAAATTGAAGACTTCGACAAGTCGGCCATACACTTTAAGTTTCCTCCTGCTCCAAGGTCAGGGAAGGTCGTTGTGGAAAGCGCGGGTTTAAGTAAAAGCTATGATAATAATAAAGTGCTTAAGAATATTGAGTTCTCTGTTATTAAAGGTGATAGGGTGGCCTTTGTTGGCAAAAATGGTGAAGGCAAAACAACCCTTTCAAAGATCATTATGGGCATGCTCGAATTTGACGGAGAACTGAAGTTCGGACATAATGTACAGATAGCTTATTATGCACAGGATCAGGCAGAAACATTGGATGGAAAGAAAACGGTTTTCGAAACCATCGATGATGAAGCTACCGGGGATATGCGAACCCAGGTGAGGAGCCTTCTGGGCGGATTCCTGTTTTCGGGTGAAGATATTGATAAGAAGGTAAGGGTTCTTTCCGGTGGCGAGAAAAGCAGGCTGTCCCTGGCCCGCCTCTTGCTAAAACCTTCCAATCTGATGATCCTGGATGAACCTACAAATCATCTCGATATGCGCTCCAAAGACATCCTGAAGAGTGCTCTTTTGCAATATGATGGTACGCTTATCATTGTTTCTCACGACC
Source organism: uncultured Bacteroidales bacterium (assembly GCA_964487735.1). Classification (GTDB taxonomy): domain Bacteria; phylum Bacteroidota; class Bacteroidia; order Bacteroidales; family B18-G4; genus B18-G4. Next base: position 7,184 of record CAZASJ010000028.1, read on the forward strand.
GGGATTTCCTCCAGGGACTGAGCAATAAAGTTTTTGAATTCAGAAATAAAGGGGTGCAGGAATACCTGGGCGATATCTATGATTTCCTGCATTTTAAGAATTTGAAGACCCTGCGGGAGCTGGAACAGAAAAAGGGACAAAACAACCCACAGGATAAAGAGGTCTCAAAAAATAAAGAACTTTACGAAAAGGCTAAGCAAATTGATCGCGAGATACGTAAGCTGATGACCCTGGTATCAAAATGTGAAAAGAAAATTGATGTTCTGGAATCTGACTTGAAGAAGATGGATGAGGTGCTGATGGATCCTGAAAAACACAAAGAAGCCCTGTCCGACCCCGACGTTTTTAAAAAGTACAATACGCTGAAAGCAGCCCTGGATAAGGAAATGCATTCCTGGGAAGATCTAAATATACAACTGGAAAGCCTGAGAGAGGAAAAACTCAATAATGCCTAGTTCACAGTGGATCGAGGCGGTTGCCTAATTTCAGTTAACGATAACATTTACCTCCCGGTACCCGGAACCCTTTACCCTAATTATCCCTATACATCATCTTCAGTGCCAGTGAAAGCAATTCAGCTTTCTTTTGTTTTGGCAGGCTTATCAGATCAAGATGATATTCTGCGCGTTCGAAATGGCGTTCCATTTCTGTTACAGTGATGTTTTTGAGGTTGAGTTTATGGTAAATGCTTGTGATGTCCATGATCTTTTGTTCAGGGTCATCGTCAACATCTCCGAAATAGCTTTCGATCAACTTCCTGTCTTTAGGCCCTGCAATGCTGAGTGCTTTCAGCAGAAGGAAGGTTTTCTTATCAGAGATGATATCCCCTCCGGGCATTTTGCCGAATTTATCTACATTGCCAAATGCATCCAGAAGGTCGTCCTTCAATTGAAAGGACAGGCCGATATTGATCCCGAAATTGTATATGTTTTTAAGGTCTTCTTCTCCTGCATTGGCTATCATTGCTCCAATTTGTAAGGAGGTGGCAATAAGTACGGCAGTCTTCAGGCGAATCATCCCAAGATAGTCCGGAATACTTGTGTTTTCATCCTCTTCAAAATTCATATCAAACTGCTGGCCTTCACATACTTCCCTGGAAACTTTCAGGAAGGCAGCAAGAATATCTTTGCTTTGAGCACCATCGATCTTCAGCAGGTATTCAATGGCCATGGCAAACATGGTGTCGCCCACAAGGATGGCAGTATCTACCCCCCAGATATCCCAGATAGTTTCTTTTCCACGCCTGATATTTGCTCCATCCATGATATCATCATGCACCAGGGTAAAATTGTGAAACATTTCCATGGCAAGTGCGGCGGGCATTGCTTTCTGAATATCACCTCCAAAGGCATCACATGCCATGAGCAGCAGCACAGGCCTGATCCTTTTACCTCCCAATTCCATCATGTAGGTGATCGGCTCATAAAGTTCAACTGGTTCGCCGGTAAAAGATTCCTTTTCCAGTGAACCGCTGAATTTTTCCAGAAGTTCTTTGTACGTATGCATCGTATCTATTGGTTTTACTCAATTATTTTCAGCAGGTATTCACCATAACCGCTTTTCAGCAATGGTTCGGCAATGGTCCTGAGTCCTTCTTTGTCGATAAAGCCCATATTGTAGGCGACTTCCTCAATACAGCCGACTTTCAGTCCCTGACGGTCTTCCACAACCTGGACAAACTGGGCGGCCTGTAACAGGCTGGTGAATGTTCCTGTGTCAAGCCAGGCGGTTCCCCTTCCAAGAATGCCTACTTTCAGTTTTTTTGCCTTCAGGTAATGCTTGTTTACGTCGGTGATCTCGTATTCGCCTCTGGCGCTGGGTTTTATGTTTTTTGCTACCTCGATCACTGAATTGTCGTAGAAATACAGTCCTGGAACAGCATAATTTGATTTTGGATGTTCAGGCTTTTCCTCAATGGATGTAGCTAAGCGATTTTCATCAAATTCTACAACCCCGTATCTTTCGGGATCACTGACATGATATGCGAATATCACACCGCCATCAGGATCGTTGTTTGTCTGCAACAAATGTTGCAATCCGGCACCATAAAAGATGTTATCTCCCAGGACAAGGGCTACTTTGTCTTTACCTATAAATTCTTCTCCAATCACAAATGCCTGGGCCAGCCCATTCGGGATTTCCTGTTTTGCGTAGCTGATGTTGCATCCCAAGCCTTTGCCATCACCCAATAAGCGCTGAAAGCTACTCTGGTCCTCAGGTGTAGTGATGATCAGGATATCCCTGATCCCAGCCATCATAAGGATAGACAAGGGGTAATAAATCATGGGTTTATCGTAAACAGGCATTAGCTGTTTACTGGTTGAAATACTGATTGGATAAAGCCTGGTACCGGATCCTCCGGCTAAAATGATTCCTTTCATACAAAAATAAAATTATGTTTCAGGGGTGATAAAGTTAAGGCTAAATTCAATAAATCCAAAAGAACTTAGTTGTTGTCGGACTTCATAAGGTCTTGCTCTATCTCAAGTTCCTCCAGATCCAGATCATCTTCCTCATCAAAGATCTCCAATAAAGGCTCTTTGAATGAGCGTGTTGTGATACGCTTATCAAGGCTAAGAAGCAAGGATGGAAGGAAGAAGAGATTTGATAAGAGTGCCATCAGCAGTGTAAAAGGAATAAGATATCCCAATGCTTCAGTACCGCCGAAAGATGAGAGAACAAAGATGCCAAATCCAAAGAAAAGGACTACGGATGAGTAGATCATACTATATCCGGTCTCACTCAATGCAGAGATCACAGAAGGTTTAATATTCCAATCGTTAAGTTTTAGCTGCAACCTGTATCTCGAAAGAAAGTGAATGGCATTGTCGACCGAAATACCCAATGCAACACTAAAGATCAGTATGGTGGACGGTTTGATGGGAATTCCCAAATAGCCCATCAGTGCGGCAGTCATCAGTTGAGGGATCAGTTGAGGGATCAGCGAGATCACGATCATTCTGGCAGATGTGAACAGGAGTGCCATCAGAAGAGAGATCACTACCAAGGCCAGCAATAGGCTGGTGAGCAGGTTCTTAACAAGATAGCTGCTTCCTTCAAGAAATACGACACTGGTGCCTGTTAGTACAACATTGTATTCATCCGGAGGAAAGATCTTATCGATCTTTGGCCTGAGCCGGTCTGTAATCATTTTTATCTCATTCGTGCCAATATTGGCCATCTGTATACTTACACGCGTGATGCGGTTGGTACTGTCGATAAATGAATGGAAAGGATTGCTATTGCCCCCGGTTTTATCCATTCCCTGTGTATACTGATTCAGCTCGGCCAATGAGGTAGGTGGGGGCAACACAAAGTATTTTGGATCTCCACCCTTGTGAGCCTGATAAAGGAAGCTGATGCCATCTACAACGGAGACGGGCCTCGAAAGGTATTTTGAAAACACCGAATCATTTTGCAATAACCTGTGCAGGCGCTTCATCCTGTATAATGTCTTTCCCTTGTTGGCAAAGACCCCGCCCTCTGTTTTTGAATCGATGGATATCTCCAGGGGCATCACCCCTTTGAAGTTATCCTCAAAGAACATCAGGTCTTTATACAATTTATCTTTATGCGAAATATCATCTACTATATTCCCGGTAGTCTTAAGCCTGGATATGCCAATAAACCCAGCCAAAATCATTATGGCAGTGATAATATAAATGATGGTTCGTTTATGTTGTACTGAACGCACTACCCATGCAATGATTCTTGAAACAAGGGACCGGTCCATATGTTTTGTATGCCTATTCTTGGGAGGTGCCAGATAGCTGAAAAAGATCGGGATCAGGAATAAAGAAAGGATATAGGCAAACATAATGTTGATGGAGGCGATCACGCCAAATTCAGTCAACATTTTATTTCCAGTCACGATAAATGCTGCAAATCCTACGGCCGTAGTGGTATTGGTTAGCAAATTGGCATTACCAATTCTCGTTACAACCCGCGAAAGTGCTTTTACCTTATTGCCGTGAAGCAGGTATTCATTATGGTATTTATTGAGCAGAAAGATGCAGTTTTCAACTACGATTACCACTAAGAGTGGTGGCAATATACCAGTAAGAATAGTAACCTTATAATTGAAAACCGAAATGGTTCCCAATACCCAAATGACAGTGATGCCAACAATGAGCATTGTGAATAAAACAGCCTTAAACGAGCGGAAGAAAAGCAAGAGGATGGCCGATGCAATGATCAATGCCATTATGATAAAGAAGTAGAGCTCTTTCTGGATCTTTTTAGTGGTTATGGTTCGGATATAAGGAAGCCCGGAATAGCGCATCTCCTTATCATATTTCTCTCCGAAGGTATTGATCAGGGCCTCGATGTCGTCGATGAGCTGTACCCTGCTTTTGGTGTTGAGCATGGCCTTATCAAGCGTAACCATGATCATGGTTACATTTGTTTCCTTGTTGTAGAGAATGCCATCGTAGAAGGGCAGGGAATATATTACTTCCCTAAGGCTGTCGAGCTCGGCCTGCTGTTCGGGCTTTGCCTGTATCACCGGCAGGAAATCCAGCATTTGACTGCTGTCATTTCGTGTCAGATTATAGATCTTTCCGATCGACAGGACTTCTTCAACACCCTCAATCTTCATGAGTTCCCAGGAAAGGTCAAACCAGTCGTTAAATTCTTTCAGATTGTATATGCGATCATCCTGCAAGCCAACGAACATGACACTGCCATCCTGCCCAAACAGGTTCTTGAACTCTTCGTATTCAATGCTGGTTGAGTCTGATTCTGGCAGCATGCGCATCATTTCATACGACATCTTCACCTTGGTGGCCTGCCAGCCCATGAAAATAGTAATGATCAGAATAACAATGAGATTTGCTAATCTGTTGCGTAAAATAAGTCTAACCAAATAGTTCCACAATCGCATGATCTTCCCCAAATTCGAAATGGCCTACGAAAATAAGCTAATTTTTTAATACAGGGAACTTTGGCAAGGAATTGGTAAGTATTGAAGTGCTTTTATGAAGAAAGAACCCAATGATTTTCCCGGGTAAATTCTCCATAACAAGCCTTATATTTGTATAATCGTAACAATACTAAAATGAAGAGATATATATTGCTTTGCATTTTGGCTGTTCCATTGTTGATCAATGCGCAATCGCCAGAGAAACTCATCGCCAGGGGTGAGTATGATGAGGCTGTAAAAGTTAGCGTCGAAAAGCTTGCGGCAGGCAAAGGCAATAAGGATGAACTTTATGCTGCGCTTAAACATGCTTTTGAAGTGGCCAATAAAGAGGACAACGCGAAGATATTATCACTGAAGGCTTCAGGCAGGCCTGAAATATGGTTCGATGTATTTCTGTCGTATACCAATATGCAAAATCGATACTTGATTGTTTCTGCCATAGGTGATCAACTGGTTCAGGATGAAGTGAATATCCAGCTATTGAATTTTAATGAAGATGTGGAAGTTTCCCGGCAGAATGCAGCAGCTTTTCTATATGCCCACGCCAAAAGTTTGCTGGAAAGCGACAATAAGGCGGATGCGGGAATGGCCTTCGAAGAATTGATCCTGATTACCAGGTTGTATGAAAACTACCTGGATGTGGAACAACTTCTCCGGTTTTCCCTTGGGAAAAGTGCAACGCTGGCCCGGCTGGAGGTGAACAATTCAAGCGATGCCAGCCTTTCTCCTGATTTTATTTCAAAAATGGAGGATATGGCTCTTACCTACCATGAGAGGGGCTTTCTGGATTATGTTGTAAGGCCTAAACTTGATCAGCACTGCTCTTTGATCCTTTCCATTCATATTCTGGCGGTAAATGTAACTCCCGGAACCGTGAATGAAAAGGAATACACTGCTTCCCACAAGCATCCTGAGAGCTTTGAGGGAGCCTATTCGAGTGAGGCAGAAAGAGAGGAAGCCAAAAAACATCCGGATTTCAATAAATGCCAGATTAAGGAGATTTATCAACTCAAGACCTGTTTTATAAAAGGGAATCTGAAGTACATTGATGCAAAGAGTGGCAAGGTATTGTTCCAGGTTCCGATCACAGCAAGTTCCATATTTGAGCACAAGACGGCAACTGCTTCAGGCGATATGTTTGCATGTCCACCCGAAGTGTATAAGATACTTGAAACACCCCAAAAGAAATTTCCAAAAAATGCAGAAATGATCTCTCTTGCAGGCAAGGAGTTTAAGTTTCTTGTAAAAGGCATTATCTGGGATGATGCATTTATTCAAGATTGAAAATGATCAAAACCACCAGGAATAATAAGGTATTGCTTCTAGATACAAATCATGAAGTGCTGGAAAAAAAATTGCTTGCTGCAGGATTTCAGTGTGACTATTTTGAGCAGCTTACATTCGATGAGCTGAAGAAGATCATAGGTGACTATTCCGGGATCATTGTACGCAGCCGCTTTCTTTTGAATAAGGAATTGTTGCAGTTGGCTGGCAATCTCTCTTTTATCGGAAGGGTAGGAGCCGGAATGGAAGGGATTGATATTGATTTTGCTGCGGAAGCCGGGATTCAATGCTTTAATGCCCCCGAGGGGAACAGGAATGCTGTTGGTGAGCATGCCCTTGGAATGTTGTTGGCCCTCATGAACAAAATGCTGATTATTGATAAGGAGGTCAGGTCGGGAATATGGAAGCGGGAGGAGAACCGCGGTACGGAAATTGAAGGAAAGACGATTGCTATCATCGGATACGGCAATACAGGTTCCTCTTTTGCCAGGAAATTAGCCGGATTTGACTGCCATGTGCTGGCATATGATAAATACAAAACAGCTTTTTCCGATCAGTATGCAACGGAAAGCAGCATGGCTGATATATTCAGGCTGGCCGATATCCTGAGCCTTCACGTTCCTTTAACAGCGGAAACCAAGTATCTGGTAAATAAAAAGTACCTAAACAGCTTCGAGCGGAATATTATTCTTATCAATACTTCGAGGGGAAAGGTTGTAAATACGGATGATCTTGTAAAGGCACTGGATTCAGAAAAAGTGACTGCTGCTGCGCTTGATGTTCTGGAATATGAAAACCTTTCGTTCGAGGATCTTCAGGAAAGCGAACTCCCACAAGCCTTTCGTGCACTTGCATTGTCCGATAAGGTCATTCTTTCACCCCACGTTGCAGGCTGGACCCATGAATCAAAACTAAAGCTGGCGGAGGTGATAGTTGCAAAGATACTGTCCTCATTTGCCCCGCCGACCGTATAACTTCCGGAATAAAAACGGGTGTTGGATTTGGGATCTTGCGCTCCCTTTATTTTTAACAATAGACATCAACAGCCCGAAGCCAGCTCCCGACTTACCATTTCAGGATGCTGCGAAAGTCAAAATGCTCAGGATTTGCTACAAACTCTTTTGCTGACTCATAATCGCCCGGGGTGATGTATTGCAGCCCGTGATTGAATACCAGATCGGCTTTTTGTGAATTCATATTTACCAGCCTTGGTTCCACTTTGCCCTTCTCGTTGGTAACATCTTCGAGGAAGAGCGGTTTAATGTCGCCTGCGGGATCAGCAGTAACCATACAGCCGGTATATCCTTTGTCGAACAAACGCTTCACACCCATGCCCAGAAGTGAACAATACATCAGATCGAAGGCAATTGGATTTACACAGCGTACTTCGTATCCCAGCTCTACCGGACGGCTTTTTACGTTAAGCTTAAGCTCCTTAAGTTTTTCCTGGAGCAATATATTAAATATATGGGCTTTACTGACATTCCCCAATTCAGGATGACCATGGTCATCGTATGTGAAGTGTATGCCAGAGCCTTTAATTTCAGCGTCCGGCATGAAATGAAATACACCTTCACTAATAATCACGATACCGTAGGGGATGCCCAGGATCTTTCGTTTCACGATTGTGGAAATGATCAGCTTCATGATGCTGTCAAAGGTTACAGCGATATTGGTGAACATTTCCGGGATTATGATCATGGGGGCATGTACAGCTGCACCAATGCCAAAAGCAAGATGGCCGGCTTCGCGTCCCATAGCTGAGATTATAAACCAGTTGCCACTGGTACGTGCATCCTCATAAACTGTTTGTGCGATCCTGACACCTGCTTCCTTTGCCGACTGATAACCAAAAGTTGGATGGCCTTCAGGCAAGGGGAGATCATTGTCAATGGTTTTGGGTACGTGAATATTCTGAATGCTTACATTGTTGGATTTTAGGTATTTGGAGATTCTGTTTGCCGTAGAAGCAGTGTCATCACCTCCAATGGTAACCAGTAATTCTACGTTGTGCTTAACAAAGAAGTCTGTGCTGAATTCCTCGTCAGTTGGTTTATGACGGCTCATCTGCAAAGCCGATCCACCCATCCCGCGAATGTGATCAGCAAATTTAAAGTCGATATCCTGGAATGTAGGTTCTTTGGCAAATAAACTTTTATAGCCACCATTCAGGCCAATAACCCTATAGCCATCTTTAAGAAATACTTTTGATACAGAACTTATCACAGAGTTGATACCCGGTGCCGGGCCCCCTCCACATACAATTGCAATGCTTCCTCTCATAATTTGTTTTTTAGATTCGGTAAAAATAAATAAAAATTGTGATGTGCCGGGTTTGGGATTTGGGGCTTGGGGCTTTAGGCCTGTACTTTTGTTTCTTCACACCCCACATCTTATTTAACAAGCATTTGCACTGTAATACGGCTGCGTTGCTCCAGCAGGATTTCTTTGCCTTCGGTAAGATCTTTAATTTTTTCCTGGGTATAATGGCGGATGGTGATCAATTGAAGGCCATCATTATATTTCAATCGGAAGCCTTCTTGCAATGCCGCCTTCAAAGCTTCCAGGCGTGCATTCTTATCTACACAAACAGAAAAGCTAATGGCAGAGTTCTGCATCAGGTTGATGCCGGTCCTGTGCTTGGCAAAAAGCCCGAAAATCCTGCTAAGGTGATCTTCTGCAATGAAGGAAAAATCCCTGGATGAAATAGATATGAGCACCTGGTCTTCCTTAATGATGCAGGATGGCAGCAAGCCATCTTTAAGTGAGTCTTCATGAATGACCGAACCTTCTTCCTCCGGCTTAAGAAATGATTTAACCCTGAGCGGAATATTCTTGTTCTTTAACGGACGGATGGTTTTGGGATGGATGATCTTGGCGCCGTAAAATGCAAGCTCAATGGATTCTGTGTAGGATATTTTATCAAGCTTTACGGTATCCTTGAAATACTTAGGATCGGCATTCAGATAACCCGGAACATCTTTCCATACGATCACCTCTTCTGCATTCAGGATGTTGCCAAAAATAGCGGCAGAAAAATCGGAACCTTCACGTCCAAGACTGGTGGTAAATCTGCCATGTTTGCCGATGAAGCCCTGCGAAACTACCATTGAAGCTTTTTTGAAAGCTTCCGGCACCAGTTTCAATATCTTTTCAGCACTTGAATCCCAATCGATGCGTGCTGCACGAAAAGTATCATCCGTATAAATCATTTTGCGGGCATCCAGCCAGGTGTTTTTATACCCCTGCTCATTCAAAAAAGCACTTACAATCAGGGTTGATAATAATTCCCCTGCCGGGACAATCTGATCGTAGCAGACATCATATGAAAATTTGTGCTTGCTGCTAAGTGATTGAATCCATTGTCTTAAGAGGCTAAATTGGGTTTCAAGGCTTGCTAATATTTCGTGATTTTTTCCCTGAAATAATTCACTGGCAAGCTTCATGTGAAAATCATAGATGTTCAGATAATGTTCATTGACATTTTCATGTTGCGAAAAGGCAGCATCCGTAAGCAATTCCAATGCATTGGTGGTTTTGCCCATTGCAGAAATGATCACCACAAGCTTTTCCTCGCGGTACTTATTCAATATGAGTGGAATATTTCTTACCGAAGCCGCATCCTTTACCGATGCCCCACCAAATTTAAAAACCTTCATAGTATAAATTGAAAGCGTTTATTTATAAATCTAAATCAACCAGCTAAATCTCAAGCCCCAGGCTCCAAAGTTCAAAGTTCGTAGTTCGTAGTTCAAAGTTCAGAATGAATCAACCTTACCCGGTATCTTGTATCTCGCACCCAACAAATATACCACAAATCCCTATCTTTGCCACCCATGCTACTTAGTTTGAATAAGGCTTTCCGGCCGGAGAAATATTGTTATGAAGGTTGATGCGTTTCTGGAACAATACCTAAAAACACCTCTTGCAAAGGCTATTGTTGGTCATTTGAATGATTCTTCGCAGGAAAATTTGTGGCTGAAAGGCATGGCCGGATCTTCTTCTTCGGTATTGGCTGCGGCAATTTGCCGGGAGATGAAGGGAACGCATCTTTTTATTCTGAACGAAAAAGAGCAGGCGGCCTATTTTTATAACGATCTGGAAAACTTATTCTCTGAAGGGGATGCTGGTTTTCAGCGCAAAAAAGTGTTGTTTTTTCCAACTTCCTATAAGAAATCATACGACCTTGCCCGTACCGACAGTGCCAATGCATTGGAACGCTCCCAGGTCGTGGGTAAACTGTCATCAGCTTTATCAACAAGGATCATCATCAGTTTCCCTGAGGCACTGGCCGAAAAACTGGTTACACGTTCCTTTCTTTCTAAGAGTACTTTTAAGATTAAACAGGATGATGAGCTCGATATGGATGAGCTGATCGACTTTCTTGATGAACAGCATTTCGAACGGACTGATTTTGTGATCGGTCCCGGGCAATATGCAGTTCGCGGAGGTATTGTGGATGTATTTTCCTATTCCAATGATTACCCTTACAGGATTGAGTTTTTTGGTGACATCATTGCATCCCTGCGCTCCTTCGATCCGGAAAATCAGCTGTCGGTGGATAAACTCAACAGAGTGTCCATCCTCCCTGACCTGAACGACCGGCGCATTGCTCATAAAAGGGAAAATTTACAATCATTGTTGCCTGATGATGCCGTGATCTGGCTTGAGGATATGGATTTTTCACGCGACCGGATCAACGAGGAATATATGAAGGCTGAAAAAGTGATCTCGGAGCCGAAGGAACAAGAAATGGAAGGAGATGTGGGTGGTCTCTTCCAAACTGGAGATGAATGGTTGGCAGGCCTTGGAAATTTTTCACTGATTTCTTTTTCCAAAAAATCGCCTGGAGAGGCTTTTAAGTTGTTGGAGGCAAATATCGCCCCTCAGGCATCTTTCAATAAGAACTTTCATCTACTTGCCGATGATCTTGAAGACCACAAATTAAAGGGTTTTCAAAACATTATTCTCTCAGCAAATCCTAAACAGCTTGAACGCCTGTATACCATCTTTGATGACATTTCATTCCGAACAGATAAAAGGGAAAAGCCTGTTTTTGATACCATGAATATTTCCCTGCATGAGGGCTTTATTGATAAACAGGCAAAGCTTGCCTGTTATACCGATCACCAGATCTTTGAGCGCTACCATAAATTCCGTTTGCGTGAAAGCTTCACCAGGAAGGAAACCTTATCCCTGAAAGAACTTCATGACCTGAAACAGGGTGATTATGTCACCCATATCGATCATGGCGTCGGGCGTTTCGACGGACTCGAAAAGATCAATAATCAGGGCAAGGAGCAGGAGGCCATTCGGCTTGTTTATAAAAATGATGACCTTTTGTATGTAAGTATCCACTCGCTGCACAGGATCGCAAAATATACAGGCAAGGAAGGGAATATCCCTCAGCTGAATAAACTGGGCACCAATGCCTGGAATAATCTGAAAACGAAAACCAAGAACAGGGTCAAGGATATTGCCAAGGACCTCATAAAACTTTATGCTGAGCGAAAGGCTTCAAGCGGTTTTCCTTTTACACCTGATACCTATCTTCAAACCGAGCTTGAGGCTTCATTTTTTTATGAAGACACGCCTGATCAGTTGAAGGCTACCATAGATGTAAAGAAAGACATGGAAGCTGACTTTCCGATGGATCGTCTGATATGCGGAGATGTGGGCTTTGGTAAAACGGAAGTAGCCATCCGTGCAGCATTTAAAGCGGTGGCTGACAGTAAGCAGGTGGCCTTGCTGGTACCTACCACCATCCTGGCCCTCCAGCATTATAAAACCTTTGTTGAACGATTGAAAGACCTCCCATGCAATGTGGACTACATCAATCGTTTTAAGTCCCCTCAGAAGCAAAAGGAGACCATCAGAAAACTGGCAGATGGCGAAATAGATATACTCATTGGTACACACCGTCTTATTAGCAAGGATCTGAAATTTAAGGATTTGGGATTGCTGATCATAGATGAAGAACAAAAGTTTGGTGTCTCGGCTAAGGAAAAGCTAAAGCATATGAGCATTAATGTCGACACCCTGACACTTACGGCCACCCCTATTCCCAGAACCTTGCAGTTCAGTATGATGGGAGCGCGTGATCTCTCGATCATCAACACTCCGCCAGCCAATCGTTATCCTGTGCAAACCGAATTGCGTGCATTCAGTGAAGAGACCATCCGGGAAGCCATTTTATATGAAATTTCACGGGGAGGACAGGTGTTTTTTGTGCACAACAGGGTGAAGAACATCATGGATGTTGAATATATGCTCAGGAAATTTGTGCCAAATGCAAGGATTGCTGTTGCTCACGGGCAAATGGAAGGAAAGGAACTGGAACGGCGCATGCTTGATTTTATCGATGGCGATTACGACATACTGCTGGCTACGACCATCATTGAATCAGGGCTTGATATTTCGAATGCAAATACCATCATCATCAATGATGCGCATCATTTTGGATTGAGCGATCTTCATCAGCTTCGCGGCAGGGTAGGGCGGACAAATAAAAAAGCATTCTGCTACCTGCTAACGCCACCAATGTCGGGATTGACAAGGGAAGCACGTCAACGACTGCGTGCCATCGAGGAATTTGCCGATCTTGGGAGCGGGTTCAATATTGCCATGCGCGACCTCGACATCAGGGGCGCGGGAAACCTGCTGGGAGGAGAACAAAGCGGGTTTATTTCTGAAATTGGTTTTGAAATGTATCACCGCATCCTCGACGAGGCCATACAGGAATTAAAAGAAACTGATTTTAAGGATGTTTTTGATCAGCCTGAAGATACGGAATATGTGAAGGACTGCCAGATCGAGACAGACCTGGAATTGCTGATCCCGGATGCCTATATTACCAATATCAGGGAACGTTTAAGCTTGTACAAGGAACTCGACAGCATTGAAACCGAAGAACTGTTGATGGAGTTTCAGGAAAAACTGATCGACAGGTTTGGGCCACTCCCACAACAACTGGGTGGATTGATGAATGCTATCAGGCTCAGGTGGATGGCCAAAAAGATCGGTTTTGAAAAGGTATTGCTTCGAAATGGCCGAATGACAGGATATTTTATTGGCAACCAGGAATCTCCCTACTATCAATCTCCCGAATTTACAGGTGTTCTCAGGTTTGTGCAGGCCAATCCATCCAGGTGCCTGATGAAGGAAGGGAACAAGAGGCTTACCCTTTCATTTCATAAAGTATTAACTGTTTTTAATGCACTTGAATTGCTGAAAGAACTATCAGGTTTTGAGAAGTTCGCAATCCCCGGGCGTTAAGAACTATTTACTTTTCTTCCCCTTTTCAAGGAAAATATAAGTAGGGAAATGATCGCTGTACCCCGAGATGTAGTTGTCGTAGGAGTAGGTCCTGAATGGATAACCTTTAAATTTCCCTTCCTGCTGAATGAGAAAATCAGGGCTGAATACATGTGCCTCTGTGATTTTCAATGCAGAAACATCAGTGCCACAAAGCGATGACGATACAATGATCTGATCAAATAAATTCCAAAAATCCCTGTAAGCAAGTGAGCCTGTACCTCCGGCATGAATTGCTTCAAACGGATTGTAAAACGTATCGTTATTGAGGTCCTTGAGGTCACCCACGGTATTCAGATGTTTTTTAACACTCTCATTTGTAGGATCATCGTTTAAGTCACCCATAACAATGATATTGGCATCAGCATGTAAGCTGAAAATGGAATCAGCGATGGATCTTGTCAGCTCGGCAGCAGCAATACGCAAATCCCTGGATTTCTCTTCGCCTCCTCTTCTGGAAGGCCAATGGTTGACAATGACATAGATCGTGTCTTCTCCAAGAATCCCGCTTACAAGCAATTGTGCTCTGGTAGTGAAGTTTTCAATTTCCGGAATATTCAGTTCATGGCTGGATGAACTGATCACTTTAAAATATGCCGGCTGATAAAACAAGGCTACGTCCATGCCCCGGTAATAGGGCGAATCGTAATGAACATACTCATAGTTCCTGTCTTTTAAGGCCTCCGTATTGGCGAGATCTGCCATTACACCGGCATTTTCAAGCTCACAAACTCCAAGCAAGACCGCCCCATCCGGGCTGGATTCAGTTAGTCCGATGCCCTGTATGGCTTTTGCCATGTTATCAAGTTTTTCAAGGTATTTGTCAGATGTCCAGTTCTTTTTCCCTTCGGGAAGAAACTCCTCATCTTCAAAGAAGGGATCATTGATGGTGTCAAAAAGATTTTCAAGATTGTAAAAAGCCACACAATGCCTTTGGTAGGTAGCTTTTTTAGGCGTACAGGATGAACTGATTATGGCCAGAAGAGAAAGAGCTAAAAATGCAAACCTGAAATAGTTCTTCATGAAGTTTTTTATTAATGTTATTGATGAATCCGTAAGGATGCAAAAGTACGTTATTTATCCAACTAATTCCTCGTGGCCTGCCACGAGGGTTCCTTATATTCTCCCCTGAATTTCAGTTCCAGATATTAAGTTGATTGATATTGTTTCCATAGAGGCACTAAGATCCGGCCACTTTACCCCAGATGGGCAGTTCACCGATCATCTCATAAATAAGTGTGTTATGTTGTGCTTTTTGCGTCCTACTGGTTTATCTTTCTTTTACATTTCATAATACCATTCCACATTTGCATTATTCAGACCGTATTAAATTAATGATAATAATGAAAATCATTGATAGAACTATCTGAATTATCTGTATTTTTGCTTGTGTAATCCATTCAAAAAAAACTATTACTTATGAAAAAACTATTACTACTTATTGTATCGGCATTCCTTACACTTCCAATCTTTGCACAGGATTGTACCGATTTGTTTATCTCTGAGTATGTTGAGGGAACAGGAAACAACAAAGCCCTTGAATTGTATAACCCCACCAATGCGCCTATCGATCTGTCAAATTATAAATTGGTAAGGTACAGCAATGGAGGTACAACGCCTTATAGTGTTGACCTGGAAGGAACAATTCAGCCAAAATCGGCTTTTGTGGTTGTGCTTGACAAACGTGATCCTCTTGGAACAGGTTTAGAGCAGCCTGTTGACTCAGCACTTATGGAAAAGGCAGATGTTTTTCTTTGTCCGGTGTACGAAGTAAACAGGATGATGTATTTTAATGGCAATGACGCCGTTTCGCTTGAGAAAATTAGCACAGGCGACGTAGTTGACCTAATTGGCAAGGTAGGTCCACCAATGACCGGAGATGACAATGGCTGGGGCAGCCTGAATGATACAACAATCACTTATAACAGTGGGGGTGTTCCAACAGAATATACTATCAGTAACTACATCGTAGGACCATTGTTCTGGTTGTCATGGACAGAAAATAATACACTGCTTCGTAAAGCTAACATTGGTGAAGGAGTTCATGCAAATCCAGATCCATACTTTGTTGTTAATGAACAATGGGATTCCATTCCTGTCAATACCTTTGACTCATTGGGTTTCCACCATTGTGATTGTTCAACTTTTAGCATTGATGAGAATTTTGTCCAGTCCAATATTAGTATTTTCCCCAACCCTGTAACAAATGGTGAATTTACCATAGAAGCAGAAGAGGCTATTCAAGAAGTTAGAGTATTCGATCTTAGCGGTAAAACAATTACCGTGAAGCAAGTCGAAGGACAAAACGGAAGTATTAAGATGAACATTCTTGAGGACCTACAGGGATACTATTTCATTACAATCAGGTTGAGCAAGGGCCAGACCACAACAAAAAAGCTGCTTCTTTTATAGAATGGCTGGAGAATATTTTGATATTTTCGGCCTTCCTTTAATGTTTCGCTTCTTTGAAGCATGGCATTGCTGTTATTGACTTTTTTATTGGATATTAAAGATGTTGGGTATGAAAAATAAGTTGTTTTTTCTTTTGATGGTTTTTCTTCCCCTGGTCAGTTTGTTTGGACAGGAGAAAACGATTAGCGGAACTGTTTCAGATGATTTTGGCGATCTTCTGATAGGGGTGAATGTTGTTTATGGCCCCGGTTTGGGTGTGATTACAGATATTAACGGTGTCTATGTGCTGAAACTTCTTCCCGGAGAATATGACCTTACGATTTCTTATGTAGGTTGTGAAACCCAGGAAAAACACATTGTTGTAGAAGATAAAAACCTGTACATCAATTTCGTTTTGAAAACCATTACGCTTCAGGAAGTGGAAATTGTGGGTGATGTGGCAAAAACCAGGGAGACACCAATAGCCTTTACTACTGTTACCCCTGCAAAGGTTGAAGAACAGCTGGCAGCACAGGATATACCCCTCATTCTGAATGCAACCCCGGGCGTTTATGCCACTGCTTCAGGAGGAGGAGATGGCGATGCCCGTATAAATATACGAGGATTTAACCAGCGGAATGTGGCAGTAATGCTGGATGGTATCCCGGTAAACGATATGGAAAACGGATGGGTTTATTGGTCGAATTGGTTTGGACTGGATGCTGTTATGCGCTATACCCAGGTGCAACGTGGCCTGGGTGCATCTAAGCTTGCCATCCCTTCCGTAGGAGGAACCATCAATATTGCTACCAAAGGAATTGATACTAAAAAGGGAGTGACCCTTAAACAGGAAATGGGTAACGATGGTTTTCTTCGGACTTCTCTTGGACTTACCACCGGAAGGATGAAAAAAGGCTGGGGTGTAACCTTCGCCGGATCCTATAAACGTGGTGATGGATGGGTAGACCAGACCTTTACGAAAGGATGGTTCTATTTTCTCAGGGTAGATAAGGAAATTGGCAATCACATGCTTAGCTTTACTGCCATGGGGGCTCCCCAGGAACATGGACAGAGAAGCTATAAAAAGTTTATATCCACATTTGATACAGATTATGCCCTGAAAGCGGGTATGACACAGGAATTTATTGATCAGAATCAAACAACCGGTTTGCCGACAAACATGGGACTTAGATATAATCCAAACTGGGGATACCTGAGTCGTGCCTATATTACTGCTACAGATACGATCTATCCAAATGCTGAAAAAACCAGCACCGCCAGGAATTACTATCACAAACCCATGTTCAGTCTCAGGGATTTCTGGAATGTGAACGATAAATTGTATCTCTCAAATATCCTTTATCTGTCATTGGGTAGTGGAGGTGGACAATCGTTCTCAACAACACCGGAAACGGATCCCATTACAGGGCAACAGGATTTACAGTCTCAGTATAATTCCAACCTCAAGATACCGAATAATCCATTTGATCTTGAAAAAGTTTCCAGTAATATCATGCGAAACGCTGTGAATAACCACTTCTGGTTGGGCCTCTTATCGACTTTCGATCTTCAGATCAATGATGAGTTTTCTTTATCAGGCGGATTAGACCTGAGAACATATAAAGGTGAGCATTATCGTGAGGTTCAGGATTTATTTGGCGGTGATTATTACCTGGATTATGGAAATATGAATGAAGATGGTGATTCGACGAAAAAATATGTTGGCGATAAAATAGGTTACTATAATGATGCGCTTGTCAGGTGGGGTGGGGTATTCGCCCAGGGAAAATATCAAACTGGCAATCTCACTACTTTTCTTAACCTGACCTTTTCTACATCCGGTTACAAAAGAGTAGATTACTTTATACTTCATACACCTGGAGAAAATCTAAATGAGACCCCATGGAAATACATCCCTGGTTTTACAGTCAAGGGAGGAGCCAATTACAACCTCAACGAATATATGAATGTATTCGTGAACCTCGGATTCTTATCCAAAGCACAACGGTTTAATAACGTTTACGATAGGTCGAATACCTTATTTAAAGATATTAAAAATGAACAGGTAAAAGCGGTTGAACTGGGTTACAGCTTTGCAAAACGTATTTTTACACTCAATGTGAATGCTTATTATACGACCTGGAGTAACAAGCCTGCCGACAGGGCCATGACCACAGAGATTGACGGGGAATTTTACAGTGTAAATATTAACAATATGAATGCCCGTCATACAGGGATCGAGTTTGAATTTGCCCTTAAAATCCTTGATAACCTGACCTTTGAAAGCCTTCTTTCATTGGGAGACTGGATTTGGACATCAGCCGATACCGCCAGGGTATACAATGACAATGGCCAGGAAATTGATACAAGGCCTTTTGATGCCAAAGGACTCTTTGTAGGTGATGCCGCTCAATTCCAGAATCGTGAGAGCCTGAGATGGGAGGTCATTCGTGGACTGTATTTAAGTGGTGTATTTACCTGGTTTGGTAAACACTATGCAGAGTTCAACCCCCTGGATTATGATCCGAACCTAAGTCCTGATTCATTTGATGAGGATGGCAATCCTCGTCAATCATGGAAGATCCCTGACTATTATACCATTGATTTCCATGCAGGATATTCATGGCAGATAAAAAAAGTGGGCTTCCAGCTAAGGGGCAGCTTGCTCAATGCTTTTGACAATGTATTTATCACCGACGCTCAAAATAATGACACCTATCTTACAAGTCCTAAATCATTCGATGCTAATTCGGCAGGCGTGTTTATGGGCATGGGAAGAAGGTTTAATGTTTCACTCAGACTCAGTTTATAACAAATTATTGAATTATCAGCATATGAAAAAATTTAGCATTTTAGTATTGTCACTCTTGCTTACGTCATTATTGATGGCGCAACAAACAGGCTATTATAATGGAACAGAAGGGAAAGACGGAGAAGAGCTTAAGGCTGCCCTGAATGATATTATTCAGGATCATACCTCCTTTTCTTATTTCTTCTCCAAAGAAGTATTTAAAATCTCAGATGCTGATCCTGCAAATCCATTAAATGTTATACAGGTGTATACCGGGTTCTCACATGACAATAGTGATTATGGGAATAGTGGCTTGCAGCTTAACCGCGAGCATGTATGGGCTAAATCACATGGTGATTTTACCGATATGCCACCTATGTACAGCGATGTTCATAATCTGAAACCTTCGGCTTCTTCAGTGAACCAGGATAAGAGTAACCTGGATTTTGATAATGGGGGTGTACAGCATGATGTGGCAACAGGATGCTATTATACTGATTCAACATGGGAAGCCAGAGATGAGGTGAAAGGCGATATTGCCAGGATCATTTTTTATATGTCAACAAGGTATGAAGGTGAAAATGGGGAACTCGACCTGGAAGTGGTTGACTGGAACAATACATATCCATTGCCCCAGCATGGAAAATTATCTACACTCCTTGAATGGAACCTGCTGGATCCTCCTGATGATTTTGAGCGCAACAGGAACAATGCGATCTATTCCTTTCAGCAAAACAGGAATCCTTTCATCGATGATCCGAATTTCGCTCAACTGATTTGGGGTGAAGCTGTTATAAATCCAATTAGCATTGATAATTTTAATATTAATCCGGAAGTTGCTGTGGCCACAGAGCCGGTTACCATTGAGGCTACAGTAATAAATATGGCCAACCAGGCAATGCTTGTCAGTTTGTTCTGGGGGCTGGATTATAATAATATGATCAACGAAATACCCATGACCGCAGCAGGAGATATCTATAGCTGTGCAATTCCCGGACAGGCTGAAGATGCCAGGGTGTATTATAAAATTGTAGCTGCTGATGTAGATAATGAAAAAACATCAGTGGTATATAATTACTACGTACCCAAGATCTTTGCCGGCACCATCATCAGCATTTATGACATCCAGGGCCAGCAGGATGCATCCCCCTATCGCGACCAGGTTGTAAGCACTACAGGTATTGTTACGGCAAATTTTGGCAGTTCCTATTTTATCCAGGATGGATATGGCGAATGGAATGGCCTCTTTATTTATGAATCAGGTCGAAACCCATTTGTTGGGGATAGCATTGTTCTTACCGGGACCATCACTGAATATTATGACAAAACGGAGATGGTTTCAATCACCGATTACTATTTTATTTCTTCAAATAATGAGCTTCCGGATCCCTTGCCAATACAAACAGGGCTTGTAGAAGAAGCTCATGAAGGCGTCCTTGTGAAGGTTACGAATGCACTTTGCGTAGATGATAATTTTCAGGCCAACTATTATATGTGGGGAGTTGATGATGGTAGCGGCGAACTTAAAATACACAATACAAGCCTGTATGAATTTGAACCCGTACAGGGAAATTATTATGATATCATAGGGCCTATGAACTATGATTTCGAGGAATGGAAGGTTGAACTGAGTCCGGGATTCACAGTGGTACCCGGGACTGATACAGATGGGCCGCTTGTAAGTGAAGTAACACCCCTCACCAGTACAAATATCAGGGTGCTGTTTAATGAGGATGTCGAAGCTGCAAGTGCACAGGATGTTGCAAACTACAGCATCAATGATGTCGTGGTAGAATCAGCGGTACAGCACACTTTTAATAAATTGCAGGTAAACCTGACGGTATCAGCCCTGGACCTGGAGGATGAATATGAGCTTCATGTGGAGAATGTTAAAGATCTTTCAGGAAATGTGATGGAACCACAAACGTTTGCATTCTCATATCTTGGTATCGGTGAATACATGCTTGATGAAAGTGTAGCTGTTTATCCGAATCCGGCTTCAGGCCAGGTAAATCTTTCGTTTGTTTCAAAAAGAGAATTTACCTACAATGTGGCCATCACTGACATGAGCGGGAAACAACTACTGAACGAAGAACGCTTTGCCAGCCGGGGAATGAATGAAATCATGCTGAACACAGACGAGCTAAAGCAGGGATTGTATCTTTTGAGCCTGAGAAGTGATAAGGGATCATTGAATTATAAACTGATTATCCGGTAGTCTGATTGCATTGAAATATGCATGCTGAATACTGGTGCTGAAGCAAAATGAAAAATATCGTAACGCTTGATGCGTTATACCGATTGATCTGATAAAATTGTTAATGATTAATAAAACATTTTTCGATTTTATCCTATTGTACTATATTCGCTTAAAAATTATACAGCTATGTCTGAAAGACTGGTGATCACACCTACATATAATGAGAAAGAGAATATCGAAAAAATCATTCGCAAGGTATTTTCTCTTGACATGGAATTTGATATGCTCATCGTAGATGATGGCTCCCCTGATGGTACGGCCGATATTGTAAAGGGACTAATGAAGGAGTTTCCCGAGAGGCTCTTCATCCAGGAACGTACCGGCAAGCTGGGCCTGGGTACTGCCTACATTCATGGCTTTAAATGGGCCCTGGAAAGGGATTATCAATATGTAACTGAAATGGACGCTGATTTTTCTCATAATCCGGAAGATCTGCCGAGGTTGTACCAGGGATGTATTGATCAGAAGGCACAGGTAGCTGTAGGCTCCAGGTATTGCAATGGAGTGAGTGTTGTAAACTGGCCCATGGGACGTATACTGATGTCGTATTATGCATCAGCTTATGTTCGAATGATAACCCGTTTAAAGGTACGAGATACTACGGCCGGATTTGTTTGCTATTCCAGGGAGGTGCTTTCTGCCCTTAACTTCGAGAAGATCCGCTTTATTGGATATGCGTTCCAGATAGAAATGAAATATACCTCATGGAAACTTGGATTTAAAGTGATAGAAGTCCCCATTATATTTATCGACCGTACTGAAGGAACCTCAAAAATGAGTTCCAGTATTTTCAAGGAAGCCATATTTGGTGTGATGAGCCTGCGGTTAAAAAACGTTAAGAAACTTCATAAAAAGACTTCCTGACACACTTTTTCCTTTTTCTTCGTAACTTAGCATTGTGAATACTTGCTATTATATTAAGAATGCCATTATTGTAAATGAAGGCATGGTCTTCGGCGGCGGAGTATACATCTGCGATGGCCTGATCAAACTCATTTTTATGAATGGTGATTTGCCCGAGGTCCCGGAAGGGGCGGAGGTGATCGATGCCTATGGCCTTCATCTTATACCGGGGGTGATCGACGATCAGGTTCATTTCCGCGATCCCGGCTTAACACATAAAGCGGATCTCTATACCGAAAGCAAAGCTGCTGTTGCAGGTGGGATCACTTCCTTTATGGAAATGCCAAATACCATTCCGCAGGCACTGAGCCAGGAGATCCTGGGAAAAAAGTATGAACTGGGTGCAGAAAAATCCTTTGCCAACTATTCATTTTATATGGGTGCCTCCAATGATAACCTGGAGGAAATCCTGAAAACAGATCCCAAAACGGTATGTGGCATCAAAGTATTTATGGGCGCATCAACAGGGAATATGCTTGTTGATAACCCTGAAACGCTTGACGGCATCTTTTCCAGGGCCCCTACACTGGTGGCTGTTCATTGTGAAGATGAACCCATCATTCAGGAAAACACACGCATTTTGAGGGATCGCCTCGGAGAGGATATCCCCATTTCATATCATCCCATGATACGCTCGGAGGAAGCCTGCTACAGATCCTCCTCATTTGCCGTTGAACTGGCCGAAAAACACAATACACGCCTGCATGTGCTGCACCTTTCTACTGCACGTGAACTTGAACTTTTTGATAATCCCATTCCGCTGGAAGATAAAAAAATAACCGCAGAAGTTTGTGTGCACCACCTCTGGTTTCATGAAGGTGATTACGACAGGCTGGGAACATTTATAAAGTGGAACCCTGCCATTAAAAGCATGGAAGACAGGGATGCGCTGCTAAAAGGATTGTTGGCCGATAAGATTGATGTTGTGGCCACAGATCATGCCCCCCATACTATTGAGGAAAAGACAAATCCCTATTTTAAAGCACCATCGGGAGGCCCCTTGGTGCAGCATGCACTTGTAGCCATGCTGGAATTATTTCACAGGGGGGCAATCAGCATTGAAAAAGTAGTGGAGAAAATGTGTCATGCCCCTGCAAAATGTTTCAGAATCAAAAACCGTGGTTTTATCCGTGAAGGATTTGCGGCAGACCTTGTACTCGTCGACCTGAACGATCCCTGGCGTGTGGAAAAGGACAATGTTTTATACAAATGTGGATGGTCACCCTTCGAAGGAGAAGAATTCCACTCAAAAGTGAGTCATACCTTTGTCAATGGAAAGCTTGTTTATAAGCAGGGAAATATCGACGAAAGTGTTAGAGGAGAACGATTATTATTTGACAGATAACATATTGAAATGAAGAAGTATTTATTATTATTGATCTCGGTTTTTATTTTGGCTTCATGTGGCCCAAAACTTGAAGAAATTGTAGAAGATACCCATCCTGATGGAAGTCCTCGATTGGTTGAATACTTTCAAACCATCGACGGTTTCAGGGAGAAAGTGAAAGTGATAGCCTATTACGAAGATGGAACAGTCAGGTATGAGGGTGAGTTTGCCAACGGTAAAAGAGACGGCTATTGGGCCTATTGGTATGAAGATGGCAAGATGTGGAGCGAAGGTTATTTTAAAAATGACCTGCGTGATGGCTTCGGCACCACCTGGCATAAGAACGGACAGAAACACTTTGAAGGCAGCTACAAAGAAGGCGTAAGGGTAGGAGCGTGGAAATTCTGGACTATTGAGGGTGAACTGGCCAAAGAAATCAACTATGACGATTAGGCACTAGAATTTATATTTTTTCAACCTTTCAATAATTCTTCTTTCTTTCTTGGTTGGCCGGCCTTCGCCACGGTCACGGTACTCAGCATTTATTTCCCGGTTTAGTTTTTGCTTATCCAGTTCTTCCTGTGGAGTGAGATCTTCCATATAGTCAGGAACCAGCTTAGCACCAACCCTGTTGTTCAGCAAGGCCTTTACCCTGAGGGTTCTTGAATAGCTTGTGAGCGAAACATGGATCTCTTCGCCTTCGTGTATTTCCCGGGAGGCTTTGGCATTTTGGCCATCGATCTTTACCTTGCCACCCTTGCATGCAGCTGAAGCCAGGCTGCGGGTTTTAAAAACCCTGACGGCCCATAACCATTTATCGATGCGGACACTATCCATGCTTATTTCTTCCTGAAATACAAGGTGATGGGCACGCCTTCAAAGTTGAAATTCTTTCGCATCTGATTCTCCAGGTACCGCTGATAGGGCTCCTTGATATGCTCAGGCATATTGCAGAAAAAGACAAATGAAGGATAGGCTAATTTAAGCTGTGTGATGTAATTGATTTTTATACGTTTGCCCCTTACCATGGGAGGTGAATACCTTTCGATGATCGGCCCCATCACTTCGTTGAGTTTTGAGGTGGTAATATTTCGGGTACGATTCTTATATACATCATGAGCAACCTCAAGAACCTTCAGGATCCGTTGTTTGTTAGTTACCGAAGTAAAGACCACCGGAATATCGGTGAAGGGAGCAGTCTTTTGGAGGATGGCTTCTTTAAACTTGACATGTGTATTGGTTTCTTTATCAATAAGGTCCCATTTGTTGACAACCAGAACAATTCCTTTATTGTTTTTCTCGCAAAGGCGAAGAATATTGAGGTCTTGCGACTCAATCCCGTCCTTGGCATCGATCATTAGTATACAAATATCTGCTCTTTCAATGGCCCTGATGGAGCGCATTACGGAGTAGAATTCTATATCTTCATGTACTTTTTTCTTCTTACGAAGGCCTGCAGTATCAACAAAAAGGAAATCAAAGCCAAAGCTGGTGTAGGGAATATCGATTGAGTCGCGGGTGGTTCCGGCAATCGGAGTCACAATGTTTCTGTCCTTGCCTATCAAAGCATTGA
The DNA here is from genome assembly GCA_964487735.1 of uncultured Bacteroidales bacterium. Classification (GTDB taxonomy): domain Bacteria; phylum Bacteroidota; class Bacteroidia; order Bacteroidales; family B18-G4; genus B18-G4. The sequence goes on from CAZASJ010000028.1 coordinate 31,948, forward strand.
TCAAACTGGATTTACCTACGTTTGGCCTTCCGATCACTGCAAATTTGGGGAGGTCGCTTTCCTCTTCTTCCTCTTCGTCCTGTTTAACAAATTCCTTTACAACATCATCGAGCAATTCACCCGTGCCACTTCCGTTGATTGATGATACCGGATAAACTTCTCCGAGTCCGAGAGCATAGAATTCGCCTGCCAATTGTACACGTTGTGGATTGTCGGCTTTGTTCATGACCAGGAATACTTTCTTCTTCACCCGTCTGAGGATGTTAGCCACCTCTTCATCCATACTTGTGATGCCATCCTTCACATCGACCATAAACACGATCACATCGGATTCTTCGATGGCAAGGCTTACCTGTTTTCGGATCTCCTCTTCAAAGACATCTTCTGAGCCTACCACATAGCCACCAGTATCGATGATGGTAAAATAGAACCCGTTCCAGTCGGAAGTGCCATAGTGCCTGTCGCGGGTAACCCCACTGGTTTCTTCCACAATGGCCTGGCGGGTTTGCGTAAGGCGGTTAAAAAAAGTGGATTTCCCAACATTGGGACGTCCGACAATAGCTAAGATGTTTGCCATGAATCTGGAATTTTTGCAAAGATAGCGAATCTGAAATGACTTTGTGCTTTTGTAAAGAGAACAGGGCTGCTTCATTGATTATGGATTATGAATTATTGATTATGGATTATCCTCTTTCGTTAAAACTACAGAGGAGGCACTGTATTATGGATTCAATAAGATGCCGGGAATTCTGAACTACGAACTACGAACTACGAACTTTGAACTATTAAAGTCCGGTTAAAATCAACTTAGGTTTTGAATCGATGGGTATTTCTCTCCCGAGGAATCGATGGTTAAATTGTTAAATTGCCAGATACTTATTTATCTGCATAAGATTGTGCTATCTTCTGAGGCTATTACAATGGCCGAATTAAAAAATCCGGTCTCCGGTCTCCGGTAACCGGTAGCCAGCATCCTATTAATTATCCTCTTTCGTTAAAACTTCTGAGGAGACACTGAATGCGTTGTCATGGAGAGCGGAGTCGAACCATTGCTGGATTTCAGAAGAGTACTTAGAGTACTTAAAGTACTTAAAGCTAGTGACCAGAAACCAGAAACCACTTTGTTCACCGTAGCTTCTCATCCTTCGCCGTGGCTTCGGATGATGAAAAGTGAAGGTGAAGTATCCAGTAACCAGTAACAGCCCCACGGACTCTCCCAACTTGTTTTATCAATCATTCATTCTTTCCTTCATTGAAGTTCAGCTATTAAGAAAACATATCCTATTTTTTTGACTATCTTTGAGTTAACGATTAAAACCACTGAAATATGAAACTGCAATTTATAGTATTATTTGCGTTAAGCTGTAGCATAACACTTAATGGTTTATCTCAAACAACAATAACAATACAGCCGGGACCGGCAGATGGTAAAGATGCACAATTGCGCATTCAATATCCGGACACGACATCGGGGATTCAACCAGATTTCAAAGCAATTATATGGACTTGTTTTGGTAATCCTTGCGGCAGTAGAGGATTAATCGAATTTGACCTTTCTGCAATTCCTCAAGATGCAATAATAAATAATGCATCTTTATCTCTATATCACAATCCAACTTCTGCAGATCCGGGACATTCAACCTTGAGCGGCTCTAATGCATGTTGGTTGAGAAGAGTTACATCCTACTGGTCTGAAGATTCAGTTACCTGGAACACACAACCATCCACAACTCAAATGAATCAAGTCAGCTTGCCGGCGAGTACCTATGATACCGTGGACTACCCCGATATAGATGTAACACAACTAATTCAAGATATGCTCATGTATCCGGATTCAAGTTTTGGATTTATGTTGCTTCTCCAGACAGAAGAGCCTTATCGCTCATTGCTTTTTGCGTCAAGCGACCATCTTGATTCTTGTTTATGGCCAAAATTAGAAATTACGTATATCGTTACAGGAATAGAAGAAAATGATATTCATTCAAATTATAATTTATTTCCAAATCCTTTTTTTGAAAATACAACTTTAGTGTTTAAGAATGAAACCCATCAAACGTATACCTTAACAATCTTTGACAATCTTGGATGTGCTGTAAGATGTATTGAAAATATTCAATCGGATTCAATAGAACTGCAAAAGGGTTCTTTAAAAAGTGGAATGTATATTTTTAAATTAAGTAATTCTAAAGGAACTGTAATTACAGGAAGATTCATGATATATTAATAATTGCACACAACATGGGCTAAGCCGCATGGCTCATTTGGCTTTTCATTTGATATTTTGATTTAATTCAAGCTTTTATACTTTCCCTTCTTCTTTAGGAGAAGGGTTTGGGGGATGAGGTTCTTCCAGCCCAGGATTTATTCGCTACGCTCGTTGATCCGGAGCCATGAGCTCACCTTCCCATAGTCATGTATTCCGGTATTCCGGACAGAGTGATATAATTTATATACTTTTTCATTTAGCACTCTAACTTATAAATAGCAAGCAGGTACTCTTCACTCGGCACTCTTCACTCATAATTTAGTTTGATTAAAAAGAAGGACTCCAATAGCAAATTATATGCTTAACGGTGGTACCCTTTTGATATATTAGTTGTTCTTTTGCAGCAAAAATTAACCCTAACAAAAAACAACTATGTCTTATTCAAAAAGCAAAACCAAATTAAGAAAGCTAGCGTTCATTCTAAGCTTGTCACTCTTCACCTTTACAGCCTGTGAGAAAGAAACTACGGAACCTGAACCCTTGCCGGTAACAAATCCCTGGACATTTGAGTTAGTGGAGAGCATTCCCGGATCTTATGTTGGAACAATTAACAGAACAGCCTACGATTCTCAGGGAGGACTTCATATGGCCTATACTGCTGGAACAGTAACCAGTACCAGTTTGAGATATGCTTACAAAGCCCTTAATGGAACCTGGACAAGCACCGAAGTTTGCCCACTCTTATATTATAGCGAAATAGATATGGCCATAGATCCATCAGGTGTTGTTTATATCGCCTTTGAACCTGATACGGACGAAGCCATCCATCTGGCGATTAAAAATCAGGCTGGCACTTTCGATGATGTTTTAGTTGATGTATTGGGGCCTGCCAATCATCAAGGGAGATTTCCCGCTTTGTTTGCCGATCGAAATGGAAGCATTCACATCACTTTTGAGAGAGCCAATTACGGATTGAGATATACCACCTATATTCCCGGAACAGGATTTTCAGCTGTGGAAACATTGAATGATGATTTTTCCGGATCGGTATCTGATTTGGTTGTGGACAGTGCAGGCAATGTATCTGTTGTTTATCAGGATGGTAGCGATATTGTATTTGCTTATAGCCAGGTCGATTCAATCAATTGGGAAGTGAACTCCATTTACAATACCGGAGAGGGATCCCAGAGTTATGAAGGAATTAATCTCGTAATGGATAATTTGGGGAATCTTCATGGTGCCTTTAGAAAAGGGCATTATGATAACAATGTAATATATATGACTTTAGCTTACGGTTCTGCGAATTGGGCTTTTCAAGCACTTCAGATTAGTGGAGGCTCAAACAGGACAGACAGAGCCATTGCCTGCGACATCCATAACAATCCACACATTCTCTTCGATTATGATTTTGAATTGCACATGGGTAATTTAAATACTATCTGGGATTATGAATATATTACCGGAAGCTCAGAATCCAATACTGATTCCAACTATGATATTCAAATTGATGAGAACAACCGTGCTCATGTTTCATTCTACAACAGAACCACCGATGAATTGTATTATGCTACAAGAATGATGGAATAAAGCAATCCAACTAAAATTAAAAACCGTTATTTTTCTGCTAGCCATCAGAATGTTGACGGTTTTTTTTATTCAGTGTGAGTATGATAAGCTCCTATTCCCATAGTCAGGTATTCCGGTATTCTGGAATAGGTTGTATAATTTATAGACTTATACATTTAGCACTCTAACTTATAAATAGCAACCCGGTACTTCACCTTCGTTAGCGCCTGCGCCACCGCTAAAGCTTTGGCGACACGCGGTCAGTGCTTGCGGAAAGCTTCGGTGAACAAAGTCGGCACCCGGCCTTCATCACTCTTCACTCATCACTCGGCACTCGGCACTCAAACAAGCCTGGCTTTGGATCTTGGTTATTGGAACTTGGAGCCAGGAATTTGTTTCGAATTTAGAAACACTCCTGTCCGGTTAAATCTAATCATTGAATATGATAGGAGGGGATTTCTCACTCACTTCGTTCATTCGAAATGACATGATATCTTGTCAAACAATAGAAGGGCGCGGCGCTCCGATGATTGATATTTATTGTGCGCCGCGCCCTTCTCCTATATTAAATGGTCGTGTCATTTCGACCGAAGGGAGAAATCCCCCTCGAATGAAATACAAGCCCTTAGTTAGTAATCCTTATTATTGACCAACAATACCAGGCTATTAAGAGGGTTGTCATTATTTTAACAGGACACCAATAATTTAGAAATTAGGATTTAGAACTTAAAACCCCCAGGATTAACTCGCTACGCTCGTTGATCCTAAAAAGGGTGGGCTTCACAAAGAATACAAGCCTGTGCTCACTTCGTTCGCACAAGCTTTTTCTTTTTATCCTTTCACACTCAAACAAGTTTGGCTTTGGATTTTGGGATTTAGAACTTGGAGCTTGTTTAGAATTTAGAAATTAGGATTTAGAACTTAAAACCCCCAGGATTAACTCGCTACGCTC
>CAZASJ010000029.1:0-34221 GCA_964487735.1 uncultured Bacteroidales bacterium
AGTGTTGGAATGGATGGAGTAAGTCCTTTGAGTTTTAGGGCTCTTATTGTAAATGATGCATTTTTTGTTATTAGGCCAAGAAACCATGTCCCTATTATAACTTCTAATTCTCCTGTTGAATCCTTTGGGAATTATACCTATGATTTCACCATTGACCCTAGCAATGCATTTGGAGTTTCAGCAGTCAAACAGATTGATACTAGTCCTGTCGTGTATGGAATGTATGCTGGTGATGTAGATGGCACTTCTTTTATAAATAATGCTGATAAAGTACCTATTGATCAAAATATGGGAACTGTTGGGTATATGAATGCTGATATTGATTTTACTGGATTTGTAAATAATGCTGATAAAGTACCCATTGATCAAAACATGGGAACTTTTTCTTGGGTACCATTTTAAGTTTTAATTTACACGTTCAGATGAAATTGTAAATAGTTAAAAAAATAGTAAAATGAAAAAAATATTATCTATTCTATTATTCTTTGGCTTGTGTCTTCAGATAGCATATAGTCAACCCACTGCTGAATTTGCGGTTGAAAATCCTCGAATTATTGGCAATGATTTCTATTTCGATATCTATTTGAAGAGAACAAATGATGTGCCAGATTGGTATGAAGCTGGAAGTGATAGTGCTATGTGGGGTAATGGGTCGTGGGTATTTGCCTTTTCTCCTATTAATTTAGATTTAGCTGGTGCAGCAGTTACTTATACCAATCCTATCTTATTCCCTGCTACTTCAGGATATTCATTTTCATTTTATAATTATGGATTTAATTTTGAAGTTAACTGTGCTAAGCCTGGCACAGTCCCCGCTGCATTACGGAGAGAAATGATATTAAATAAATGGTATCATGCTGTTAGTGTGAAAATGCCAATTCTTGTTTCGTCTAGTACTAGTAATCTTGTATGGGCGGGAGGAGGACTTGCTTTTACTACTATTACAAACTCATCTAACTTCCCAGATGCCCTTTACGATTCAGATCGCAATATGGCTTTAGATCATAAATGTTGGACTGGTGCTATAAATAGTGATTGGGATGATGCAGGGAACTGGAGTCCAGCTGGAGTGCCTACACTTTCAGATGATATAATATACCCTAATGTTCCTGCCAATGAAATGACAATTTGTAATGTCGGAGATTATGGAATAGTAAATAACCTCAGAGTTAACCACCTTGCAACACTACTTGTTCCACCAAATAAGGGTATTACCGTCACAGGAAATATAGATCTCAAAGGGGGAACCAATATCATACTTGCTGCCGGAACAGGTGCTGGCACGCTTTCCTCAGCCCTCATTCCTGAAGGAACGATCACGAACAACTCATATATTGAAGATGGCCATATTGAAGTTCACAGGACCTTATATTATGGTATAACCACTGCTGGTTTCTATCAGCACCAGGTTGCGGCTCCGGTAAATGGAGTGATCCTGGATGATTGGGATATGATCCATGAATATTCATATGCATTCGAATTTCAGAACGATAACCAGGCATGGTGGAATATTTATGACCCCACACGATCTACACCTGTTGGTTATGGTTTTGTATTGAGTTTATATGAACAGGCCGGACCTTCAACCGAGGATGTTATCTTTACTGATGGCCTGGAATTGGGTGCTGTCAGCCGAACCATTAACATTGATGCCGGCGAGGTTTCCCTTATTGGTAACCCGTATACAGCCCCTATTGATTGGGATGTGGTATATGCAGCCAATACAAACCTGAATGGTACAAACAGGGTGTGGGATCCTACAGGAAGTTATGTTGAATATGTGCAAGGTACTGGTGGTAATGATGGCGCACGCTATGTGCAACCAGGGCAATCATTCTTTATTGAAGCACTTGGAGGATCTATTGCTTCATTCAATATACCCACAAATTCGAGAACACAAAATATTCGTGCATATCTTAAAGATGATGAGGAATTCCCGAATTTGCTTCGTATTTATACCGAAGGAAGCACGACAGTAGATGAACAGTACATTCGATTTAAAGAAGGAGAAGGCGTCACTGGGGGCTTTGATGAAATGCATGATGCATTATATTGGCCTAGCAATTATGGCGATACTGCAACCCAGATTTATACAATTGGTACAGATGCCTCACATTTAGCTGTTGATGCCAGGCCGATGATCGAAGATGAACAAATTGATATTCCGCTTCATTTTAAAGCCGAACGAGAAGATACTTATGGCATTTTTGCGGATGAAGAATCTGTTCAATCATTTGCACCCAGCATTAAAATCTTCCTGGAAGATACATTCTTCCCAAGTCAGCAATGGACTGATCTTAAAGAAGGCGGATACACATTTACCGCAAGTCCGGAAGATGATTATAACAGGTTTATCCTTCACTTCTATGATTCAGAATTTGGCGTGGAAGAGTTGGGATATCAGCCAATAAAAATATACAGTGATAGATCTGATGCCATTGTTGTTAACGAAAGCGAGCAACTTATCAAGGAAATTCATGTCTATGATATAACAGGAAACCTGATGCTTAGCAAGTCACAGGTAAATGCAACGATTACAAGAATGCACATCAGCGACAACACAGGTTATTATGTTGTTAAAGTGATCACGGATAAAGCAGTATATTCAGAGAAAGTTCTTATTACGAAATAATACAGAGGATTAGTTAAATAACATTATAAGGCAATTAGTTATGTTCACGATTTTAAGAAGGTCAATAGGAATATTAATATTGATATTTATGTTATGCGTGGCTCCGGTGCTCACCGCCGTTGCGGCCCCGCCACCCCCACCACCTGATCCCCCCGGAAGTCCGGGCGGTGGTGCTACATATATTGGTGGTGCTCCAATTGCCGGAGGTATGCTAATTCTTATCGCACTTGGTGCGGGTTATGGCGCAAGGAAATTATACAACGCCAGGAAAAGAAAAATTAGCGAATAGAGATTATTCGTACCATGATATCCAAACCGGCTGTCAAAGCTATAAGCTTTAACAGCCGGTTATTTTTATGGCCTCAAATCATATTATCCCAATCAGTGTTTATTGTAGTATATCAATCCTACAGCGCTTTCACAAGTGCGTGGCGCTTTCCCAAGGTCCGAACTGCGTAGCAGTTCCCCAATTGTATGCTGGCGTTTGGTACTGACTTTCCCAAGTGCGTAGCACTTGTCCAATGTCCGAACTGCGTAGCAGTTCCCCAACTTCAGCTGGCGTTCGGTAGTTTCTTTCCCAGGCGCGTAGCGCTTGCACTCTAATCTAGGAGGCTTAGAAAGGAGGGAAGGTCGAGGATGCTGACCCCTGATCTTGCAGCTTTCTCAAGTTTTGAGGGACCTGCCTTTTCCCCGGCAATGAGGTAATCCGTCTTAGAGGAAAGTGAAGAGGTGTTCTTGCCACCATACTGTTCTACCATTTTCTTGATCTCATCCCTACTGAGATCCTCAAATACACCACTTACAACAAAGGTCTTTCCTGCGAATATCTGGGATACAATCGGACGCTCTTCAGAAAGATTCATTTTCAATCCGGCTTCCTTTAAAGTAGCGATCATAGTCAGGTTCTCTTCTTTCCTGAAGTAATTCAAGAGTGAGCTGGCAATTTTCTCTCCAATTTCATGAATGTCAGTCAGGGTTTCAAGGTCTGCTTCCGCAATTGCATCGATGGTTTTAAAATGCCTGGCAAGTGTTTTTGCTACTGTTTCACCAACATGCCTGATGCCCAAGGCAAACAATACGCGTTCGAAAGGAATCTGCAAAGAAGCATCGATGCCATTGATAATATTCCGGGCTGTTTTATCTTTGAACGCAACAGTTCTTGCAGCCTTTCCGTCCTCCTCCGGATATGTTTTTTCCAATCCAAGAATATCTTCGTATTTAAGTTTGTAGAGGTCTGCTATATTTGATAGCAGGCCTTGCTCATAAAGGATCTCAACCTTTCCTTCACCCAGACTATCAATGTCCATGGCCTTTCTACTGATAAAGTGCTCTATCTTACCTTTAATCTGTGGCGGACAGCCGCTTTCATTCGGGCAATAGTGCTTGGCTTCACCATCATCACGAATAAGTGGTGTATTGCACTCCGGACACTTAGTGATGTATTTAATGGGCTCAGTGGAAGGGATTCTTTCAGCAATATCCACCCCTGTGATCTTGGGAATAATATCTCCGCCTTTTTCGATAAAAACCATATCTCCTGTATGAAGGTCCAGCTTTTCGATGATGTCGGCATTATGCAAAGATGCACGCTTTACGGTGGTTCCTGCCAACAAGACCGGATCGAGATTGGCAACAGGCGTAATAGATCCCGTGCGTCCAACCTGATAACTAAGGGAGCGAAGTCGTGTGGAAGCTTGTTCTGCGATAAATTTGTATGCAATGGCCCATCGAGGGCTTTTGGCGGTGCTCCCAAGCATTCGTTGTTGTCGGTATTCATTCACTTTAATAACGACACCATCAATGTCGAAAGGCAATGCAGATCTTGCAGCAGCCATTTCTTTTATGAATGAATAGAGCACATTCAAATCGCTGGTTTTGATGATGTATTCAGAAATCTTAAAGCCCCATTGTTTTGCTTCCTGCAGGTTATCGTAGTGATTTGTATAATTTAGGTCAGCACCGCTAATATTATAGAAGATGCAATCCAGCGGACGTTTTGAGACTTCGGATGAGTCCTGCATTTTCAAGCTGCCTGAAGCAGCATTTCTTGGATTGGCAAAAGCTGCTTCTCCTGAAAGTTCTCTGTCAGCATTGATCTTACGGAAGCTCTCATGAGGTAAAAATATCTCACCCCTGATCTCAAATTCATTCGGAAAGTCGCCGTGCAGGCGAAGGGGGATGCTTCTGATGGTCTTTACATTGTTGCTTACATCATCACCCTTAATGCCATCGCCCCGCGTAAGGGCCCGTTTAAAGATCCCCTTCTCATAACTGATGGAGATGGCAACGCCATCGTATTTTAATTCACACACATATTCGGGATCTTCTGTAAGGTCTTTTCTGATACGGGTGTCAAATGCTTCGATTTCCTCTTCCGAGTATGTATTTGAGAGTGAAAGCATGGGGAATTTATGCTCTACTGTAGGAAAATCTTTAGTAATCTCCCCTCCAACCCGTTTACTGGGCGAATTATTATCAGCAAATTGCGGAAACTCGGACTCAAGCCGGATTAGCTCTTCCAAAAGCATATCAAACTCATAATCACTGATCGTCGCTGCTGACAATACGTAATAATTATGATTATGCTTGCGCAATTGAGCACTAAGTTCATCGATCCTATTCTTTGCTTCTTCCGGCCTCATCCTCTTATTCTATTTTGTTTGGATGGAGATAGCTATTCCTGTAAATATAAGCATTTTGATTCTCATTTACAGGGTTTAGCCAGAATAAAACACGGTCGATCATGCCGGGTTGGATGCTTGTTTCGAACACCATGTCGGGGAATACTTCCTGAAGGGCCATTACCCTGCTTTCAATATTTTTTGCCCCTTCAAAAATGAAGAAATCCGGGCCACTTTCCTTATCATTAATTTGCCAAGCAAAGATCTCGGATATGGGTTTGCTTTTGCTTACCTCCGAATACGTAGCCCATTGACCCATATAATACATAGGCAGTAAATTTACATTATACTGATTTGTATTTTCGATCATCAGGTTTTTTATCCCATCATACTTCGACAGGTAGCTTGCTGTTTCAACCCTTGCCTTTTTGCTGTAGGTAGTGCTGATCACTGCAAGGAAAACAATATTGACGATCCAGAAAAATATCCAGCTGCCGCGATATAAAAGAATTCTTTTTTTCCAAAATCCGGATCTCTCCTGGAACTGAACCCAGCCAAGAACGCCCATGATAATGATAAACGGTATAATGGGCAGGATAAAGCGCTCTTGCTTGCTGGGGAAATACGAATGAAATAAAAGAAAAAGAATGCTTGGAAGAAAAATGATCAGATTTTTTTTCCAATCTTTAATGAAATCGTAGAACATTCCAAACACCAGGAAAAAGCTTATGGGTGGGATGAGTATTCCAAATATCACCAAAAGATATTGGTACCATGGGCCAATGATATACTCTCCTGAGTGATAGATATTGTATCGTACATATTCAATAAGCTCAGCAAATGGGTAACCCCATAGATAAATGTCGATGCTGCCCAGACAAACAAATGCAGTGATCAGGATTCCAATTCCTGTCATAAAGGCGGCTTTCCATCTTCCCAATAGCAACAATGCCAATCCAATTCCTCCTATATAGATCAGGCTTTGAAATCTCATGCAAAATGCAAGTCCCAGTACAAGTCCGGCTATAAGTCCATTGATGGCTGAATAGCGGTATTTGTCGTTGTTCATCAGTATCCAGCTTCCCCAAACGAGGAATGGAACACATGTAAATTCAATAAGATTCCTGACACTGAGAAAAGGGAATAGCCAGAGCACTGCCAGGAGCAAGCCTGCTAAGCGAGCTGCTTTCAATCCACCCTGTTTAAAAGCTATTCTATACCCTAATACCACGGTAACAATTGATAATGCTGCATGCAATAGCCTGATTATATACATTTTGGCTTGTGGGTCATTAAATCCCAAGTATGCAAATCCTTTAAAAATGACATAATGAATGCCGGCGTAAAAGAGATTATGTCCGGTAGGGATCTCGTTGCCACTGGAGGGCAACCATTTGTTATAATCGAAACCGTCGACCCATGATTGGGACGATTCTATGATAAGAAAATGATCATCAAACCACCCGAATCCTTTGGAAAATATCACAGCCACAATCCTGCTCAGAATAGCAAGGAGAATGATCAGGCGCAAAGGATTTTCATTCCATTCCTTTGTGATGATAGCTGGTATTATCTTTAAGGAGGACATAAATTAATAGGACAGATGAAATTTGTTTCAGCCTATATCAATGTGATGAATTCGTAGTATACCTTTCCTGTCATAACAGGATTAATGCACATTACCGGAATCTGGGCCTGGTTAAACATCAATTTTTCATCCCAGGCTCCTGCATTAAAATCAGGTGAAAAGATATCCGCATCGGTCATGATCATAATCATGTCAGCTTTCTCAGTAGTGGCAAAATCAATCATCTGGTTTGCAAAATTGCTTGTCTTTTTTGCTTCCGATATTGAGTATTTAATATTATTTTGTTCGAAGGCTTCCTTGATCTGAGCACTTACAACATTTATTTTGGCTAAGAATCCGGGGTCTGTATGGGGTTGTTTGAAAATATGAATGACTGAACCAAAGGTTTTTGCCATATGCATGGCCCATTGAACCTGTTGCCTTGCTTCAGTAAAACTATTGATAGGGAAAACGATGTTCTTATACCCTTTTCCAAAGGATTTTTTTTGCATAACAATTGTGGGAACAGGTGATTTTGTCACAACTTTCAAAGCAAAACTTCCTACGAGGTATTGCATTCCTTTTTTCCCATGTGTTCCGAGCACCATTAATTTAGCACCAAGCTTTGTTGCTGTTTGATGGATCTCATCAAATATGCTTCCTTCTATTGTAAGTGTTTCAACGATGATTCGAGACTTTTCACGGATATCGTTTGCAATATCATTAAGTTGCTCAGTGATCGCAGATATTTCCAGCTTATCTTTCTTAAGCTGTGTTTTCGTTTCTCGGTTGATCACATGAAGAAGGACCAATTTATGATCAAGATATTCTGCGAGTTCAACTCCATGGTTGATTGCATTTTGACAGGTTTCTGAGAAATCCGTTGGGACAAGAATGATATCATTCAATTGCTGTTCCATAAAAATAAGGTTAAAGATTGTTTATAGCTGAACAAAAATAGGAAAAATATCTTAGATTCTGATAAGCATTTGAGGCATATCCAATGTTCTGCTTCAGAGCTTATTCTTATGGGAATATCTTTTTATTATCTGATGCTATGTTTTTAGTAATTTAGCTAGATGATACGTAAACGGGGCCTGGCATTTAAACTTAGCATCTATTTGCTAACAGCAATTTTCTGCATCCTCTTTGCTTTGCTCTATTATAATTATATGATTTCCAGGAACCTCCTTCTGAATGATGCCAAGAAGGATGCCCAAAACCTTACGGATCTTACGGTTGCAAGGATTGAAAATACCCTTCAGAAAGTAGAGGGTTTACCCCTCAACCTAGCTTCTGTCATTGAAAACCGTGATACCATTTTATTGATAAAAGCAAGGGAGGTAATTGAAGAGGTCCTTGTTGATCATCCGCTGGTTTATGGAGCAAGCATTTCTTTTGCACCCCGAATCGAAAATGGGGATACCACATATTTTGCTCCCTATCTGTATTCGTCTGGTGATTCTATCGTATTCAAGGATCTGGCTATGGATGAGTATAAGTATACTCAAAAACCCTGGTATGTGAATGCAAGAGATAAAGGAAAAAGTGTCTGGTCAGAGCCTTATTTTGACAAGGGAGGGGGCGATGCAATGATGGCTACTTTTTCTGTACCATTTTACAGAAAGCATGGTAGCAAGAAATACTTTGCCGGTGTAGTCACAGCTGATATTTCATTGGAAGGCCTTCAGGATCTTATTAAAGGGATACAGTTTTTTGATTCCGGTTTTGGATTTCTAATCTCCTCTCAAGGGAATATTGTTACCTGGCGGAAGTTTGATGTCCTGGATTCCACAATTGTTCACAATGTTTTCGAAAAGGAGTTGTCAAAGGAAGGTCAACAGTTAATGATCAGGATGGTAAATGGGGAGAAAGGCATTGTCTCACTGGATGGTATTGGTGAAAAACTAAACCAGCACAATTGGGTAAGTTTTGCACATGTTCCCGATGTCGATTGGTCATTGGGCATTATTTTTCACGAGGATGAACTCTACAAGGGCCTTGACAATCTCTATGCCGAATTAATGGGCATTGGACTGTTCGGCTTCCTCGTTATGGGACTGATGATATTCATTATTTCCAGGAGATTTGTTAAACCAATAGAAAAATTGGCATTTGCTACCAATAAGATAGGGGCCGGGGACTTTGAATTTAGTATTCCGTCATTCCGGTCACAGGATGAAATAGCGCAATTAGGCAAGTCATTTCAATTGATGCAGGTACAGCTTAAGGAGTATGTAAGCAATCTTCAGAAGACGACTGCAATTAAAGAAAAGATGGAAAGTGAACTTCAGATTGCTGCCAACATCCAGCAACAAATGTTGCCGGTACGTAAACCCATTCCTGGCAGGGAAGCTTTCGATTTCTATGGCGTGCTGAAGCCTGCCCGACAGATAGGAGGGGACCTTTATGATTTCATTCTTAAGGATGAATACCTGTATTTTACCATTGGTGATGTGGCAGGAAAAGGAATCCCTGCAGCATTGTTCATGGCGAAGACACTTACACTTTTCCGGGCCAAAGTGGCAAGCGGCGATGAACCTAAGATCATCGCTGAAGATATTAACAGGGATCTGGAACAGTATAATGAACAATCAATGTTTGTTACCTTTTTTATCGGGAAACTGCACATCCAAACGGGAGAGTTACTTTATACAAATGCCGGCCATAACCATCCTTTCATTTTAAGAAAGGGTGAGAAAGCGGAAACATTGAAGGGTACTCATGGGTTGCCGCTTGGAAGCCTTCCTGATGTAGAATTCGACCAGGCTACGATTAAATTAAGTCCTGGAGAGAAGATAATCCTGTATACAGATGGTGTAACAGAGGCCAATAATTTGGGGAATGAGCTTTTTGGAGATCATCGGCTGGAAAATATATTGAATGATCATGCCACATGCAGTCCGGAGGAAATGGCTGAAATCATTTCTTCTTCAGTAGATTCTTTCGCCTCCGGAGCTGAACAAGCTGATGATATTACCTTGCTTATCCTGGAATACAATTAATTTGAATTTATTCTAAAAATCAAAGCCCTGAATTTAAAATTCAGGGCTTTGATATTTTTATACCGTTGCTACTAGTACGGTACAATCTTTTTCCAATTGAAATCGCGCGGATTCACACACATTACAGGAATTTGTGATGTGTTAAATATCATTTCCTCATCATAACTACCGAGAATAAAGGATGATAATCCTTTTTCAGGGTTGGTCATGATCAGGATCATGTCGGCATTATTGGTTGTTGAGAAGTTGAGCACCTGACTTGAAAAACCTGTTGTTTTAGGTGCCACGTCAATAGTGTACTTCACATCGTTTTTATGAAAGTGACCTGTGATTCCGGCAACAGCTTTATCCGCATTTTCCCCGGCTATCTGGAAAATTTTAATCGTGGCTTTAAATTGTTTAGCAATGTGGGTTGCCCATTCTATCTTTTCCCAGATACCTGCATCGCTGGTGATAGGGAATACGATATCCTTGTAAGGTCCGCCGAATTGCCTTTTTTGAACAACAATAACCGGGACAGGGGAAGATGTGACCACCTTCAAAGCATAACTGCCTGTCAGTTTCTGCATTCCAACTTTACCATGGGTTCCAAGGTACATGATGGATGCATCAACTTCAGTGGCAACCTCTCTGATCGTCGTGAAGATGTCACCTTCTCTGGCAACTGTGGTAACCTCTATTCCAAAATCGGAGATCACGTTTGCAGCAATGTTTTCAAGCTGGTTGTCAACATAGTCAGTGCCTTGACCTTCATTTTTTAGGAATGATTTTGTGTTTTTATCGATCACATGAAGCAATACTAATTTATATTTCAGGTGCTTGGCAGCGCCGGCAGCCTGATTGATTGCATTGGCACATACTTCAGAAAAATCTGTGGGTACCAGGATGATTTTTTTTAACATGCTTTCCATGTGCGGGTGTTTTTTTTGAAATTTAGGCGTTTATTTATCAACACAAATATAGAAAATATTTTTGTCAGCTAGTGGAATACTTATAATTTTTACCATACAATAAGCCAATAGCCAGTAGAATACAGGGAGATGACTCATCCATATGTTTTATTTGCTTCTCATAAAACAAACAAGTTCCTTAACTTGTTTCAGGTTCTCTGCTTTATTTTCTTCTCTGAGCTTACGGGCTGATTTTGTAAAGAACTGGTGGTTTTCAAGGAAAATGATCTGAAGCTCATACCATTCTCTAAGGGTTGTATGCCTGATATTCATAATGTTCCATTCATATTTCAACTGATGGGCAATCATGAAGAAATCTTCTCTGCCGAGATAATCAAGATCAGCATCGCATAGGATTTTTTCAAGGAAGGTGCTTGCACTTTGCGGCAGTTTGGTGGTAACGATCATCTTGGAAATTATTTCAATATCTGCTTCTTCATAGCCAAAATCAGGCAAATATTTATGTGCAATTTCAACACTTGCATCTTCGTGACCGATATAAGTCTTCAGCATGCCCGAATCGTGAAAAAGGGCTGCTGTTTGAAGAAGAATTTTATCATGATCACTTATCATCTCCAATTCGGCAAGGTTTGTCGCTGCATTCAATACATCAAGGGTATGTTCAATGCTGTGATAAGTAAGATCCGGATCGAGTTCATCAACCAGCTTTTTGATTATAAACTCCCTGACTTCAATATATTTCATAAGGTATTTATTCTGCTTTATTATATAAGGTATTTATTCTGCTTTATTATATAAGGTATTTATGGCGATTATTATTCAGCCATCATTAATAAAATCTTTCTATCCCATCCCAATCATCAGGGAACCCAAGGTCAATAAACTTCTGACACCTGCCTATATAGATCATTGACGATTTATCTGTTGGATTTTCCTTAACTACTTTTTTGAATTCACTCATTGAATCCTTAAATTCTTTATTCTTATATAGCTGTATCGCTTTATTAAAGGTTTTCTTTGTATTGTTTTTTAATTCTCTAATCAACTCGGAGTCTCCATCGATGACTTCAAAAATATAAACGGCTTCGTTTTTGCCTTTCACTTTTACAACATCCAGGAAACGATAATTGTAATTCGTTGGATCCGATATTTTTATAAGTGTTTCTTCGGTAATTAAAATTGATGAACCATAATGCTTTGTGAGGCCTTCAAGCCTGGATGCAAGGTTTACTGCATCAGAAATAACCGTTCCTTCCATACGGCCTTCTCCGCCAACAATCCCAAGCATGAGAGATCCTGCATGTATCCCGATCCCGCTATCGATGGGCTCCATTCCAAATTGCCCAATGATATGATTGAACTCTATTAATTTGATCCTCATCTCGATGGCTGCATTGATGGCGTCTTCAGTATTATCAGGAAAAAGTGCCATAATGGAATCACCTATAAATTTGTCTACAAAGCCATGATTATTTCTGATAACAGGCTCCATATAACCGAGGTAATTATTGAGAAAGTTAAAATTCTCTTTTGGTGTCATCTTTTCTGAAATGCTTGTAAAGTCACGTATATCCGTGAATAGAACAGTCATCTCCTTTTGTATCTGGTCGCCCAGTTGAATGTCAGCAATGCTGTCTTTACCAAGGTATTCAAGGAATTGCCGGGGAACAAAACGTGCGTTTGCTTCATTCATCCTGGAAATGTTCTCAATATAATCCTTGATCCTTCCACTCATATCATTATAGCCTTCAGTAAGCTCTCCAATTTCATCATTGGTCCTGACAATGCCATAGGAATCCATTTCACCACGTCCTGTTCTTTGCATATTAAGCAATAACTCCTTGACCGGATAAACGATGTCTCTTGTCGTCCAGCGGATAAAGAGCAGCAAATAAAAGAATGAGATCATGATTCCGCTAAAAGTTCCGATCAGCATAATATAGGTGTCGAAAAGATTTACATATATAATGCCGCGGTCTGTTTCAATCGAATTCCCCATGAAATATCCTGCATATTTGCCCTCAATTATTATTGACTGATCATCACTCAATGGTTTGTCCAGAAGGTCATTTACATTGGTGATACTTATCAGCATATAAAATAAAACGATGAGCAAGGGCAAGAAGGTTGTCATGGCGCTGGAGATCCATAAACGGTTCTTGATCTTACCTACCTTAAGGTTAAAAATTCTTTTACGGAGTTCTTCTTTAGTGTAGAAAAATTCGATATAACGTATGTGGACCCTGTGCTTCTGCCAGAAATAAACGAATAAGAGATTCAAGATGGATGCAACCACCATGATAAAGAAAAACTGCCTGTAAAACCTGATAGTGATCTCATTGAAATCACTATGGAACAGCAATTGATATAACATAAATGCAGAGGTGATGCCATAGGTGATAAATAGGATACCTGCATTAATGATCGGTGTTTTTAAGAGGAATTTCTTGCAGTATTTGAAGAGGCCTTCTTTTATCTTCTTATTACGCCGCTTCTTTCTCAGGTATAGTTTAAATGGCAGGTTAAATGCCAGGCCAAGAAAGAAACTAATGAATAGCAACCTGATCCATAATCCGGAAACACTGCTGAAATGGCTTGTCATCCGGTCTTCCTCGTTCACTCGTTCCTGATTCACTGGAGGCTCATTTTGCTGAGATGTATTCCTTACAACAACTGCTAATGAATCATCACCCAGGCTAAATGTTGTGTCGGGAATCAGTATGTTCTCTTCAAGGGTGTCGGGATCATTGTAAGCCATTGCAATCGTATCCGCTGTAACACGGATATTATCCGGCAAATTGAAACTATATTCACCGGTGCGGTATTTTTGAAGGTCGGGGGCATGTTTTATTAATAGGATCCCGGTAATAGGAAAGACAAGAAACATAAAAAGAAGGGTTGAGATCGCATAAATCCTGAACCCATAATATGCCGGTACCGGTCTGTATTTCTTCTTTGCCATCTTGAAAGAGTGGTGCTTGATCAGGTAAAGGTAAGATTTGTTTTGGAAACAAAAAAGCCTCATGTTTCCATGAGGCTTATAATCAGTGTTTTAATGTCTTATTCTACAGCGTGGATGATTTCCATACCGCGAAGAATGGCTTTCTCATTATCGGGGATCATATGATGGTATCGTTCCGGCAATGATTTTTTGAGGCCTTTGATTACATTTTCAAGTTCAACAATGGGTTTGACTTTGATGTATCCACCCAGCACGATCATATTAAAGATTTTGGTAAGGCCGAGGCTGGAGGCCTCATCCGTTGCATCAACCCGGAAAATCCTGATATCCTTCCTTACGGGATGTTTGCTGATTCCATTTCCATCATAAATAAGAACTCCACCTGGTTTAACCGCTTTTTCAAATTTATCCATCGATTGCTGGTTCAGGATGATGGCTGTATCAAATTCGGTTAATATGGGGGAGCTTATACGCTCATCACTAAGGATTACTGTAACATTGGCTGTTCCACCGCGCATTTCAGGTCCATAGGATGGCATCCAGCTAACTTCCTGTTCCTGCATGATGCCTGAGTATGCAAGGATCTTGCCCATCGACAAAACACCCTGTCCACCAAATCCTGCTATAATGATTTCTTCTGTCATGATATTCCGTATTACTTATTTACTAATTCACCATCAATCTTAATATCGCCGAGTGGATAAAATGGAAACATATTTTCCTCCATCCAAATATTGGATTGTACAGGAGTCATTTTCCATCCTGAATTACAGTTTGAAACGATTTCCACAAAGTTCAATCCTTCTTTGAAGTTCAATTGGTTTTCGAAGGCTTTCTTAACGGCCCTTTTTGCTTTCCTGACATTCCCAGGAGTATGAACAGATTGCCTTGTAACGAATCTTACGCCAGGGAGTTGTGCAACAAGTTCAGTGATCTTAAGTGGGTTACCCATGATGTGGACATCCCTGCCATAGGGAGAGGTTGATGATTTCATATTCGGCAGGGTGGTTGGGGCCATCTGTCCTCCTGTCATACCATAGATTCCATTGTTTATAAAAATGATCACGATATTTTCACCACGATTGCATGCATGAATTGTTTCAGCTGTGCCGATGGCAGCGAGGTCACCATCCCCCTGATAAGTAAAAACTACTTTTTCGGGCCATATTCTTTTGATGCCTGTAGCCAGGGCAGGGGCACGGCCATGTGCTGCCTGCTGCATATCCACATTCATGAAATCGTAAGCAAGAACAGAGCATCCTACCGGGGCTATACCAATGGTTTTATCTCCAACGCCAAGCTCTTCAATAACTTCCATAGTAAGACGGTGGGCCGTACCATGTCCGCATCCCGGGCAATAGCTGAGGATGTTATCCGTCATCAAAGGGGTTTTTTTATAAACCAGGTTTTCTTCTTTGATAATTTCTGATAATATTTCGTCTTTCATTGTTTAGCCTCCTATTATTTTATCTTCGAGTGCTTTAAGTGCTTCTATGGGTGAATGAATGATTCCCCCCATGCGACCAAAATGCTCAACTTTAATGTTACAACCAACAGACAGCCTTATATCTTCTACCATCTGGCCCGCACTTAATTCAAGTGAAAGAATTCCTTTTACCTGCATCGACAGTCTTTTAACCGCTTCGGTAGGGAAGGGGAACAGGGTGATCGGCCTGAGCAGACCGGCTTTAATGCCTTTTTCACGACCGATCTTGATGGCTTTTTGTGCAATGCGGGCACTGGAGCCATAGGCTACAAACAGATATTCAGCATCATCGCACATAAACTCTTCAAATTCAACTTCGTTTTTCTGCATCTCTTTGTATTTCTTTTGCAGATGGATGTTATGCATTTCCTGCCTTCCTGAGTCCAGGTCAAGAGACGTAATGATATTCCGTTCGCGTGTGGCTGGTTTTCCTGTGGTAGCCCAGGGGGACATCTTTATGATCTCCTCCTCAGTCCAGCGAGGCGTATATTCCGGCATATAAACCTTCTCCATCATCTGCCCGATCAGTCCATCACTAAGGATCATAACCGGTGTACGGTATTTAAATGCCAGTTTGAAGCCTTTTGCTACAAAATCGGCCATTTCCTGCACGGAAGCAGGTGCAAGTACGATCATTTTGTAGTCGCCATGGCCTCCGCCTTTTACTGCCTGAAAATAATCGGCCTGAGAGGGTTGAATGGTACCCAGTCCGGGTCCGCCTCTCACAACGTTTACGATGACGCAGGGGAGTTCAGCTCCTGCCATATATGAGATGCCTTCCTGCTTCAGGCTGATGCCCGGGCTGGAAGATGATGTCATGGCTTTTTTGCCTGTTCCTGCAGCTCCATATACCATGTTTATAGCAGCTACTTCGCTTTCTGCCTGCAGCACTACCATCCCGGTAGTTTCATAAGGTTTTTCGGCCATAAGGTACTCAATCACTTCTGATTGCGGAGTGATAGGGTAACCGAAATAAGCATCTACACCGGCACGGATTGCTGCTTCAGCGATCGCTTCATTGCCTTTCATTAGCTTTAATTCGCCC
The DNA here is from genome assembly GCA_964487735.1 of uncultured Bacteroidales bacterium. Taxonomy (GTDB): domain Bacteria; phylum Bacteroidota; class Bacteroidia; order Bacteroidales; family B18-G4; genus B18-G4. The sequence goes on from CAZASJ010000029.1 coordinate 16,230, forward strand.
ATTCTTATCTTGTTTTGACTGAATTATTGATCCATTTTTTTTCTGTATACTGTAATAACGCCATCAGGACATACCACAGCACAATTGGCACATCCCACGCATGCATCGGGATTGACCATAAAGGCATATTTATAACCTTTGATATTCACTTCATTGGCAATGCCGATCACGTCGTGCGGACAGGCGCCAACACAAATTTCGCAGCCTTTGCATCGATCGATATCGACGATAATTGCACCCTTGAATTTTGCCATTTTATCGTTTATTTTGTTAGATAAATTTGCTCATAAATAAAGTGCTACGAATGTACGATTTTTAGCCAGAATGAAACGGAATCCGGAGCTAAATTAGGGGGTGATAAAAGTAATTTATACTGGGTTTAAATTAGCTGTCTGCCTCTTCGGCTTTCGCCCGGGAATGGCATCAGCCCTCAGGTCAACTGAACCAATAACTTATAACTCAACCCTCAAAACTATAAAGGGTGGCCTTTATTAAATTTCTTCAACCTTTAACTGATAACTCAACCCTCAACCCTCAACCCTCAAAACTATAAAGGGTGATCTTCATTAAATTTCTTCAACCTTACTTCAAGATCGGGGAACTGTTCGCGTTTCACCAGGCTGGTGCAGGCACGGATGCCTTCCAAGCGATCACTGCCGGTGATGGCAAGTGAAATGGCACTGATACCATAATAAATGAGTTCATTTAAGAGTTCCTCACCTGAAAACCCGGGATATGCAATGGTGAAATAGAACCCATCGGCGATAGGATTGTCTTCATCCTTATCATAAACAATGGTGAAGCCATTTTCCTTGAAAAGCTTTTTCATTATAATGGCTTTTTCACCATATTCTTTCACCACTTCCACAAAATTATAATCTCCGTCATTCACGGCTTTGAGAATGGCAGCCAATCCGTACTGCGGTGTATGTGCCGTACCGGAAGAAAGGGCATACATGGAACCAAAGACCATGGCATAGCCAAACTGATCGGATACATAATAACGCTTTAAATCGGGATGCCTGCTGTTGAAAAGCTTATTTGATATGACCATCATCCCAATTCGCTGGCCTGCATAACTGAATGCTTTTGAACTTGAGATAAGCAATATGTAATTATCAGTATATTGAGATACGGATGGTTGATATGGAGGTTCACCCGGTATGGAAAAATCCTGCCGGAAGTCCATGGCGATATAAGCGAGGTCTTCAAGTACGATCACATCATACTTTTCAGCCAGTTTGGCAATGATCTTCAATTCCTTTTCGGTGAAACATATCCATGAAGGGTTGTTTGGATTGCTGTAGAGCATGCACGATATATCTCCCTTAGAGAGGAATGATTCGAGCTTGTCATGCAATTTATCGCCCCGGTAATTGTATACATCAAATGATTCAAATTCAATTCCAAGTACCCTGTGTTGTTGTTTATGAACAGGAAAGCCCGGATCAAGGAACAAGGTCTTGGTCTTTTCTTTATCCATCCTGTTCAAGGTCATAAAGGAAGCAAAGCCCCCTTGCATGGAACCTACCGTTGGTACACAACCTTCTTCATTAACGTCAATGTTCAGGAATAACTTAACAAACCTGGAAATCTCTTTTTTTAGCGGAGCGATACCAAAAATGTCGGGGTAGATGGCAGGGATGCCTCTTCTCAGTGCTTCAATTTCTGCTTCAATGCCTATTTGTGCAGGGGGGAGCCCGGGAATGCCCATTTCCATTCTAATGTATTTCTCACCACTGGCAAGTTCAATCTGGTCAATAAGTTTTTTTATATCCCTGATGGATGCCTTACCTACGCTTTCGATTGGGCTTTCTTTTATCTTTTGCGTAACGATGTTGTGATTAATGGGTGTTTCTTTCATTTTTTATCCGTGTTATGAGATCCAAATATAAAGATTATTCTTAAAAGAAATAGAAGCCTGCCAGCAAGCATCGTAGATTTCCTACTTCTGCTGTGTTGTGAACGATTCCATTTTTATCAGTATCACCATAGGCCGCCACGGTGTATTCAAATTCGGCGGCCAGCATGAACCTGCCGGAATACCATTCAATCCGGGGTGATACCCTGTAGAGGTATCCAATATCCTGTCCCAGGCCATAGTATTTTCCCATTGCCGGGCCTTCATACCCCAGGTTTGCAGCATATCCTGCAAGGATTCCAAACTTGATTATTTTTCCCTTTGTTGAGAGGTCGGCCCATGCCGAAATTTGTGATGTTGGGGCATAGGTGATCTTATGCGATATTGAATCAATGTCTTTTTCAACATAGCCCCCAAGCATGATAAACTCTGTAAGATTTTGGCCCCACACAATTTGTGTTTTTACCAGAATGGCAGGGAAATCCAGCTTGGCAAATGCCGTCAGTGCCCAGGATTTAACTTTTTCAGTTGTTTTATATTCCCCGTTGGGAGAGAAATCCACTGACAGGCGAGGCTGTATCATCTTATAGTCAATGCCGGCACCGATCACATGCTTGGCAGGCTTCCATTGGATCTGAAGATCGAGGTTTGGCAATACTGCATTCCGGAGGTATACGGACGATCTGCCGCCAGGGCCTGAACTGGCATAATCTCGTTGAGAAGCGGCAATAGCAATGAAATAGAATTCACCTGTTTTATAGGTAAACCTGATCTGGGTGTGTCTGGCAAAAGGATGGAAAGGAGCGCCCAGGTTCAATCCGATTGTTTTTGGCCTGACTTCCTCTACATAGAGTGGATGCCAGTATTGACCAACCATTAGCATAAAATGCTCCCAACTCAGTTGAACCCAGGCTTCACGCAATCTTAATCCGTTGTTGTCGGCATTGCTTGATCCGGTAAAATCAGTTTCAATAACTCCCATGGTTTTGGCACCCAGAGCATCCGGTCCACTGATGGTTCCGCGAAGGCGCGTGGTCATGGCGGCCTGATTAAATTGTGCCCTGGCATTGATGTCATTTCCTTCCCGATCATCAGAAGCATTTTTAGGAAAGAGGCTCACCATACCTTCCCGGGCGTCTACGATCTGGCGGGTATCAAAAAAGGCCTGTGCATTTACAAAACCATTAAACCGTATGCCCCATTCTGACTGCTTATCCTGAGCGCTTGATTGAAGGTTCCAGATCAAGATCGTAAATAGAATATATGCAGCCTTTTTTCTAAACACTTTCAACTTTATTAGGGATTAAAAGGCTTACAAGAGGATTGATAGCCAGGGAGCTTAACATGCCAATGGTTCCGGCTGAAGGAGAGGCCATTCCGTTTGCGTACAGGAGCAGGCAAACAGTCAATCCGATGATTCCCGAACTGATGGCACCTGCTTTTCCTGCTTTCTTCCATAAGATTCCCCATATAAATGGTCCGAGGAAGAAGGAACCCAAAGCGCCCCAGGAAATTCCAAGGATGGCAACGATCGAATCAAGGTCGAGCCAGGCAAGCATCACCGATAAAAAGACGAAGAAGGCGCTCCCGATACGCATCAGCTTGGTGAGTCTCTTATCGGAGGCCTGTTTATTAATGAAGCCATGATAAAAGTCTTTTGTCAGGGATGAACTGGAAATCAACACAAGGGCAGCGAGTGTCGACATGGATGCCGATAAAATTAAAAGCAGAATGATTACGGAGAGTGATTCAGGAATCACTTTTGAAAGCATTTCAGGCATCAACCTGTCGTAAATGGGAGTTCCGTTAGAAAACACATGACTGAATTCGGGGTCAGCAGGAGAAATAAAAATTCTTGTAGTGGATCCGATGTAATAGGCAACGCCACCAATTAGTAAAGCAAAAAAGGTGGATGCCACCATTCCTATTCTGATGGATCGTCTGTCGCGGATGGCATAAAATTTCTGAACCAGTTGTGGCATGGCGAAAGGAGCTACGCTGGTAAGGAATATCAATGAGAACAATGGCCAGAAACCCGGAGGGCCGACAGATTGTGTTAATTTGGGTTCTATGGCATTTAATGTATTGGTGATCATGGCCATGCCTCCACCTTCGTTCAGGGTGGAGAAATATAAGATGATCACACCACCGATCATGATAATACCAAAGATCATATCGATCATGGCCATGGATTTATATCCGCCCAAAACGATGTAAGAGGCCGTAAATAAGCCGATGAAGGTCAGGGCATGCCAGTATTCAAGGTTAAAATTTGAGGTAAAAAGGTATGACAGACCCATAAAAACGGCTGCTGAATATGGGATCATGAATATGAAGATGACCAGGGCTCCGGATAGTTTCAGGAATGGGCTGTTATAGCGTTTCTCAAGGTATTCGCACATCGTGCTTACCTTGAAATTAATATGTATCTGCTTGATCTTCCATCCGAAAACACCCCAGACCAGAAGCACACCTACAAGTGCATTGAAGAGTGCGATCCACAATCCCGAATATCCAAAGTTCCAACCGATCTTTCCGGCGAAGCCAATAAAAAGGACGGCACTAAAATAAGCCGTTCCATATGAGAATGCTGTCATCCAGGGGCCCACTTTGCCACCTCCGAGGAAGAAATCGTTGAAGGAGCGTGTTTTTCTAAGGCCAATGATCCCTATTGTTATGATCATGATGGCATAGAGGGAAATAACAATGATTTTTGTGATCATAGGGCCATATTATTTTTTAATGTTGATCCTTGCATCTACAGCCATGATTTTATCTCCTTTGCCAATAAGAGGATTCAGGTCCATCTCGTAAATTTCCGGAGCTGTAAGGAGTAGTGCTGAGAGCCGGATGATAATATCCGCAAATTTGTGTTCATCAATTCCTTCCTGCCCCCTTACACCTTTTAATATTTTATATCCCTGCAGGCCTCTGATCATTTCTAGAGCTTCGTACTTTGAGATAGGGCAGAGGCCGGCTTTAACATCTTTCAATACTTCAATGAATATTCCACCAAGTCCGCAAAGAAGCAGATGTCCGAACTTATCTTCATGTTTGGATCCTGCAAATAATTCAATCCCGCTGAACATGGGTTGGATCAGTACGGAATGGGTTTCGGGTATTTCCATTATTTTTCGGAAAGCATCCCTTACTTCAGCATCATTCTTAATGTTTAAGCGAACACCCCCTACGTCGGATTTGTGAACCGGACCTACTGCTTTCATGACTACAGGATAGCCCATTTTAGTTGCTTCTTCCACTGCATCACTGATCTTGTTTACAACAGCTTCCGGTATTCGTGGTATGCCTGCCGAATCGAGTAGGGCCTGGATTTTTGCAGGCTCCATATAGCCATCATTACAGCTGTCGATAACTTCACGGATCAGAAGGGTATTTACTTCGGGCAATTCAGGATACTGGGATGCCGGAGGGTCACATTGACGGATCCTGCTTAATGCTTTTCCAAAGACTACTTCATCAGAGAATATGATGCGTCCTTTATCGATGAAGGATTTTATTTCATCTGCAGCAGTAAAGATTGATGGCAGGATCGGATAAATCGGTTTTTTGGATGATTTCATCTTCTCATCCAGCAAGTCATATACATCGTAGATGGGAAACAATCCGGGGGTCCCGAAGATGACTGCCATGCCATCGATTTCATCAAATTTCCGATCACAGAAATCAATGATATTGCCTAATTGTTCTGCTGTACCGGTTGCCAGAAAGTCTATTGGGTTTGAAACAGAGGATCCGGGATAGAGTAGTTCCAGGAGGGCTTCTGTATGGTCGTTGTCGATGTGAGGAATTTCCATTCCTCCTTCAGAAAGGGCATCGGTCAGCATCACTGCCGGGCCTCCTGCGTGTGTGATTATTGCCAGCCTTTGTCCGTTAAGTTCGGGGTACATAAATATACTGGCAACAGAAATCAATTCTTCCCTTCCATGGCAGCGAACGATCCCAGCCTTTTTAAAGAGTGCATTTACGGCAACATCTGAACTGGCAAGGGCACCTGTATGCGATGATGCTGCCCTGCTGCCTGCTTCAGAAGATCCTGCTTTGATGGCTGCAATACGGCAGCCTTTTCTGATCAACGAGGAAGCATGCTTCAGCAGTAAGGCAGGTTTGTCAATGTTTTCAATATAGAGCAGTTTTACTTTTGGGCTGTTGCCTTCAACATAAGTTTCATCCATGTATTGAAGAATTTCTTCTACACCCATTTGTGCGCTGTTGCCAACGCTGAAAACCCTGGCAAAAGGAAGGCCCATAGGGATTCCTGCTTCCATAATGAAACAGGCTGTAGCACCTGAGCCGCTGACAAAGTCACAGCCATTCATATCCAGTTTTGGGATCGGCAAGGTGAACACCCCATGGTATTCAGGAGTCATCACACCAATGCAATTTGGTCCTATCAAGCTTCCGTCAACAGCATTGATGGTATCAACGATCTTTTTTTCCAGTGCAGCCCCTTCTTCATTTTCCTCACTGAATCCAGCTGAAAGGATGATAAAGCCCTTTGTGTTTTTTTCATTTGCAAGTACTTCAACGGTATCCGGGATATATTTTGCGGCAATGGCAATGATGGCCAGGTCAACATCAGGAAGCCCTGAAGGATCATTGTAGCATTTGATTCCCAAAACTTCTGATTCTTTTGGGTTGGTTACATAAATAGCTCCCTTGAATCCACCATCCAAAAGGTTTTTTAAAACCTTCCCCCCGGGTTTGTGAATATCATTGGATCCGCCTATAACAACAATGCTTTTGGGATTAATAATTGCTTCTGTAACCATGTCTCTATCTTTTAATGTTGCCTGCCTGCAACCGAATTATCTGAAGGATAAACCATTATAAAGAATGAATGGTAAATGCTATTGTTTCGCTAAATTAGAAAAAAATGGACTACGGCAAAGACTGCAGCTAATTTCCTGTTAAATGAATAGAAAATGCTTGATCGGACCCGTTTATCGAATGAATTTTTTGAATACTGAGCTGCGTCTGGTGATGGCGCTTAAAGAGAATTTATCTGCCAGGGCATTTGTCCTTTCACGGATCTGGTTTAGCATCCTCAGCTCATTTTTCGTGTTATTCTGAACCTGTGTTTCGAAGAAAGAGATATACTGACTTATTTGTGGTATTTCTGAAGCTTTGCTCTTATCGTTTTTTAGCATAGCCAAAACGCCGATGCATTCTTCTGCCTTTCTGGAGGTTTCCTCCATCTCATTCACAAACCACTCCCGGGTTTCATTGGTAACTGATTCGATGGGGGCTATAAACTCTTGTTTAAGGATATATTCAACAAGCCTGGAAGCTCTTAGCGTGACTGATTTGTGATCTTTGAATTGAGCTTGTTTAAAATTATCGAAAATCGAACGCTCCATCAAATCTATTTTCGGGCGAACCTCTTTTGTAAAACCGATGAGTTCAGTGAGTGCATCCGACAGCTTTTCATCCCAGTCCTTACGGAAATATTCAGGATCGAGGCGTTCCGTAGCTTCAACAAGAGTATCATAAAATATCTGGGTTGAATGATGACTTGCTGCATGAATGTTTCTCAGATAAGAAAAATATTGTTGTTGGATCTGATCGTCAAGTTTTCTATGCAGTTCGTGAAGAATATCTTTGGCATGTGTGATGAAAATGAACAGAACCAGTTCAAGTCTGGTAAAATTGTTGATCAGGACCTGATTGCTTTTCCACTTATCCGGGATCATCTTGAAAACCAATGCTTGATTTTCCCTTGAAGTGGCTTCTTTGATATTCTTTTTAATGTACCAGTTTGTATTTGGTTCATGCAATTCCTTGCTGATCTGCCTGACAGTAAACATGGTTTTGTTAAGCATCAGTGTGTAAAAGGTTTGCAAAGAAACCTCGTTCAGTTTATCGATCTGATCCTTATAATCGGTGTAAATGCCAATTTTTTCATCCATTAGCTTGCCGGCTTCCTCATCCGGCTGAACTTTGTTGAAAAGGAAATAGGTATCAAAAATCTTATTGTTCAATCCCTGGGTTTTTATAACCTGTTGAATGCTGATCATGCCCCAGTTGCTGAATATCTCGGTTAATTCTGCAAAGAACTGTTTATCGAAATGTGATGCAATCAGTTTCCGCATTTTTACTTTTTGCTTTTTTGTGCCCTTAAAGGAACCATATAGCAATTGTTTCCTGACCTTGTATCGGATCGTTTGCCAGCTGTCACCTTTTTTTATAGTGAGGTCGCTACGACTGATACCTTTATATAATATTTCCGGCGCCTGCAGGATAATGGTGGTGCACTTTTCTTTGTAAAAATCAACAATCTGGCGGAGGATTTCCTCTTGTTCGACGAAACATGCTTTTTCCTGTTGGTCAATGATCTCAAGGATATTGTTAAAGATTGACCGGTATATGTCGCTGATCCTATTTTTCCATTCTTCCGTATCCTTTATCTTCGATATTTCCGACCTTAAGGTAGTGAGTGATTTGCTGGAGGCTTTAACGATTTCCGCATATACTTTTCGATTCAGGCTGAAGAGGTCTACCACCAGGGTATTGAAAACCTCTTCATTCATTGCTTTAACCGAATCGAAAATTAACCTGAGTTGTTCAGCCGATGCGGGATCATCGGGATAATCTATCTCAGGAATCTTTAATTTACGGCTAATGACAAGGTCGATATCATCTTCGTTGAGATCGGATTTATCTTGCTTGACCATGCCATTGTTTCTGCCTATTTCGAAGTTCTTGAAATAGGATGATGCCTTCACCAGAACGACAGTCCCGACATTCTGGCAGAGTTTATTCACCTGATTAACATAGTCCTGTTCTTCACCTTCCCGTATATCCGGGATCCCCAGAAAGACAATATCTGAATTCGATGATTCCACTTCGATAAGTTCATTCACCGGACGTTTTTCAATCTGATTGTTGATCACCTTGATCTCGGCTTCCATGCGGACGCTTTCAAGAATCTCTTCCACATCTTTGATGAGCATTTCTTTTTCATCATTTACATGATTGATCATGAGTATGCGAATCCTGGCATTCTTCCAGTTTTCGGAAAGCCACATAAACTTGACAAGAGAAAGTACGAGGTTGCAATTATTTCCGCCCCCGCGGCACCACACATCAATGATTTCTCTTTTTCCGATCCCATGATCTTTGTCATAGTCCATCATCAGGATGTTGAGATCAAGTTCCGCCAATGTTTTGATCATTTTTGCAAAGCGTACAGGATCTTCGCTCTGCCTTGCCCAGCCGAAAAGGATGGTGTTGGGCTCTACGCCTGAGAAACCGTATGTAGATGAAATGGCTTCTATGCCATCATAGATATCCTTGCATTCCTGCCTCCTGGTAAACATGCCGGCATTTTTCTTGCTTTGCTCATCATCAACCGATTGCTGATGTTTTTTAAATAGCACATTGGCGGATTTGTTCAGGATGAGGTCAAAGTTCGAGAGGAAACCCTGGTTTCCTACCAGGTCTTTGCCAAATTGAATGAGGTAGGGCCTGTTTTTGCTGCCACCACTAAAGAGAAGGATGTTTGGCCTCCAATTGCGTTCTTCCAGTCCTTTGCGATCGATCATGTGCAGGATTGATCTGGCTATTGACGACCACACACTTTGCCATACATCCCCAAAGTCAAGTTCAAGTTTCTTCCTTTTAATATATGTATAGATGAGTGCCAGGATGATCATTGATAAAAACATCACCGGTGTATCCAGTTTAAACATGACTCCGAAGCATGCAGCAAAGCCGATGATCCCTACCCATTTTGATATTCTGAAACTTGGCCTGAAGTCGGCACTTGCCCAGCGTTCGAGCGCAAATGCCAGGTTGATGAAGCCATATGCGGCAATATAGAACATGGAAACTATGGCGGCCACAACATCCAGTTCACCGATCAGGATGCCTGCTTCAGCAAGGAAGAAAGTAAGGATAAGGGCATTTCGTGGTTCACTGTTTACCCCATGGCCTTTGCCAAAAATTTTGGGGGTGATCCTGTCTCTTGACATAGCCTGAAGAATGCGTGGCCCCCCCAGAATGCCTCCCAGGGCCGATGACAGGGTTGCACCCCAAATCCCTGCAACCACAAGCGGTGAAGACCATGCGATCTTCATAAGGAAATTTGTATCACCAATGAGCGTATCCCTGTCAACAAATAAGCCAAAAGCAATCGCCAGTACAAGATAAATAATCAGGCCTGTAATGATGGAAGCCAGGGTGCCATAAGGGATATTCTTTCGCGAGTTTTTCAGGTCGCCTGACATGGCGACACCGGCTGTGAAACCTGTTACAGCCGGAAAGAAAATAGCAAATACTGTTGTAACGGATACGCCATTGGCCAGTGGGAGCCAGGCGTTGTTTTCATTGCCGGAAGTATCCCCGGTAAAGAATCCTATCCCTATTGATGCCAGGGAAAGAACGATCGCTCCCAATATAAAAAACTGGGTTTTAATAGCAATAGATGTGCTTATAAAAGCGATCAGTATCAGCATCACCAGGATAATAGAACCCAATATCCTGAAGTCATTGATCGTATTGCCCAATCCGGTGATGTTTCGGATCATCTCAATCCCCAAAAAACTCTCAGAGAAACCGATGATATACAAAGAAATACTGAGGGCGGTTCCCACAAACATCGTAATCCCGATCGATCCTCCCATTGGCAGTCCAAGACTTCTGGAAAGGATATAGTATATTCCACCGGTTTTGATGTTTTTATCGGTAGAGATACTCGATATGCTTAGCCCGGTAGTGATTGAAATAACATGTGAAAGAAGGATGATGCCAATAGCAGTAATAAGGCCGGCCTGTCCTACAACCCAACCCAGCCTCATATACATGATCACCCCCAGTATGGTGAGGATAGAAGGTGTAAATACACCTGAAAATGCACCGAATTTTCTTTGTTCAGCCATGTGCCTGATCTGCTTGCTTCCCTACAAAGCTAAGAAAAATGAACTAATCTGAATTGTAATTTAAGTGATGTATAAACATTATTTCAGCTTGGTGAATTTACTGAAATCATTTTCAAGGATATAAGCATTCAACTCCTCCACTTCATTATTGAATAGGGCTCGCTTTCCGCAGTTATACATTTTAAGGAGCGGGTCTTTGTCGAGGATCATTTCCATTAATTCATCCTTTGCAGGAGTTTCTTTCAGCATCATATAGTCATCGTAAGTGATATTTAGGAATGCTACGTTTTTGTTGATGCCCCTGTTATCAAGTAAAAAGCCATTGGTCAGGACATCGGGTAAGGCCGGCTTACCCTTATAAAGAAGGTCGCCGGGGGCTGGAAAGGACACAATGTCGGTTTTTAAATCATTCGTGATCACCGGTACCATAAGGGCATAATCGTTCTTCGTTTGATAGATAATGGCATCAGGGCCAGTGGAAGCAATTCCTGTGGATACTTGCGGAAGGTTTTCAGCCTGAGGATTTTGATTGGTACATGCAAAAAGGAAGCTGATGGCAATGATCATTAGAATGGAAAGCGAATTTTTCATGTCTGGTGGGATTAAATGGAATGACTTTTGTTAACAATGATATAAAATTATACTAAAATTGAAATCAAATACAATAATTATTAATTTTGTGGTTCTATACTTGCAATCATATTAAAATTAAAATAAGATGAAAAAATCAATTATCATTATGGCTGTATCTTTTTTTGCAGCATTTCAACTTAACGCTCAAACAAGTCCTGAGCAAGCACCTGTTAATCCCAATGCACCTGTTATTACTTTTGAAAAGACGCTCCATGACTATGGAACCATCATGCAGAATTCAGATGGTGGATGTGAATTTGTTTTCAAAAATGATGGAAAAGAACCATTGATCCTTTCAAGACCCAAGTCAAGTTGTGGATGTACTGTGCCGACATGGCCAAAACAGCCAATCCTTCCGGGGAAAAGCGACGCCATTAAGGTTACATATTCTACAAACAGAGTAGGGCCTTTCAATAAAACTGTTACTGTATATTGCAATGCATCTAACAGCCCTATCAAACTTCAGATTAAAGGAAAGGTAATTAAAGAGCCGACAGAGGTTCTGCCTGAAAAAGAAACAAATACCGGGGCAACACCGGTAAATAAATAAAACTTATACCCTCGCTATATGCGGGGGTTTTTTTATTACCCCCAATTCAAAAGCCATGCCTAATATCTCACAAAAAGGACACAGAATGCCCGAATCTCCGATTCGTAAGTTAGTACCTTATGCTGATGAAGCTAAAAAGAAGGGACGCAAAGTTTATCACCTGAATATTGGCCAACCAGATATTGAAACGCCTGCATTGGCCCTTGATGCCATCAGGAATTTTGATCAGAAAGTAGTGGCATACAGTCACTCAGCCGGAATCCTTTCATACAGGGAAAAACTTTGTGAGTATTACAGGAAATACAATATTCATATCACTCCAGATGAGATTATTGTAGCTGCCGGAGCTTCTGAGGCTATATTGTTTGCTATGAATTCATGCCTTGATACGGGTGATGAGATTATCATTCCCGAGCCATTTTATGCAAACTATAATGGTTTTGCGATCAATGCCGGAGTAAATGTGGTACCTATTTTTTCTGATATTGAATCAGGCTTTGCTTTGCCGCCTATTTCTGAGTTTGAAAAAGCCATCACCGACAGGACCAAGGCCATTCTTATCTGTAATCCAAACAATCCTACCGGATATCTTTATTCAAAGGAAGAACTTGAGATCCTGCGCGACATTGTGAAAAAGTTTGATCTTTTTCTCATTACCGATGAAGTTTACAGGGAGTTTTGTTATGACGGAAATACACATTACTCAGCCATGTACCTCGAAGGCATTGAAGACAATGTGATCATGATCGATTCAGTCAGTAAACGCTATAGTGCATGTGGTTTCAGGATCGGTTGCATCATTTCCAAGAACAAAGAAGTGATGGCCACGGCCATGAAGTTTGCACAGGCAAGGCTGAGTCCTCCAACATTTGGCCAGGTAGCTGCTGAAGCAGCAGTGGATACTCCCGACAGCTATTTTGAGGCCGTTTCAAAGGAATACCTCACAAGGCGCAATGTAGTTGTTGAATCTATCAATAAAATCCCCGGAGCATATTGCCCGAACCCAAAAGGGGCGTTTTATGTTGTGGCTAAGCTGCCTATTGATGATTGTGACAGATACAGCAAATGGTTGCTTGAAGACTTTGAATATCAGAATGCAACGGTTATGGTTGCTCCTGCATCAGGATTCTATTCTACCAAAGGAAAAGGCAAAAATGAGATCAGGATCTCTTATGTGCTGAAGGTTGATGATCTTAAAGCGGCCATGAAATGTCTTGAAGAATCCCTGAAGGTGTATCCCGGCAGGACAAACTAGCGTTCCTCCTTATTCGAAATCCTCATAAATGAGGTATTTCTTACGCATTATTTTGAATGCATTCAAGTCAGCTTGCCATCCGGCTTTTATGTCGTTTGCATTCATGCCATTCATTATCTGTTCCCTGAGTTTTTCTGTTCCTGAAAGTTTTTCAAAATAAGGGACAAAGAAGTTGCTATCCATTTGAAGTACTTCATACGAACGGATGAGCCATTGCAGGTTGAAGTGCTCATCAAACTCTTTATAAAGCTCTGCATATCCGCCAAGGTATTGCCCGAAGCAACATTCACCCTGAAGTTTAGGGTGTTTTGCACCAGGACGAGATACAGGCGTAAAGGCATAGCTGCCAATCATGTATTTAGGATGCCCGTAAATAGTAAAAGGATATTCTGTGCCCCTTCCAACGCTCATTACGGTTCCTTCAAACAGGCAAAGGGAAGGGTAGAGGTAGACGGATTGCCAGTCGGGCAAGTTTGGTGATGGCCTGACAGGAAGCTTGTATAATTGCTTTCTGTCATAATTTTTCAATGGAATAACACTTAGATCGCATTGCAGGCTATCGGCCAGCCAGTATTCTCCATTTACCATTTTTCCGTATTCTCCTATGGTCATTCCATATACAACAGGCACCGGATGCAAGCCAACGAAAGAGGCATGCTTCTTTTCCATTATCGGCCCATCAATGTAAAAACCATTTGGATTGGGCCTGTCGAGGACGATCAGCGGTATATTCAGTTCTGCCGCTGCTTCCATGACATAGCTCAGTGTGGAGATGTAGGTGTAAAAGCGGCAACCTACATCCTGTATGTCAAAGAGGATAAGATCGATGCCCTGCAGTGAAGCAGCAGAGGGCTTTCTGTTCTCCCCATACAATGAAAGGATTGGAAGGCCGGTTTTTATGTCTTTCCCGTCGGTGATGTGTTCTCCTGCATCTGCAAAGCCCCTGAATCCGTGTTCGGGTGCCATCACCTTAACAAGATCGACCCCAAGTGCAAGCAGGGTATCTGCCAGGTGTGTTTCATTGATGACTGAGGTTTGATTTGCAACCAATGCAACCCTTTTACCCTGAAGCATCGTCAGATATAGCTCTGTTTGATCAGCACCGGAAGCAAGCAAGGGATCAGAAAGCTGCTCATTTGTGGTTTGCAGGCAAGCCTGAAAAGCAATGCACATAAGGCTGAAAACGATCAATGTTCTTATTCTGTTCATGCAGCTATTGATATAATTTAAGGTGAAAGGATCACCTTATTCATCAAACACACCTTAAAATTAATAAATTTGTAGAGCTTAGACGCGAAAATCAATGAATTTCGAACTTTACATAACACGGCACATCATCAAAAGAGGCAAGGAAAACCTTTCAGGACCTGCCATACGTATTGGTATTGTGAGTATTGCACTGGGGATCGCAGTGATGATCATTGCCATTTCTGTGCTTACAGGATTTCAGCGTGAGATCAGGGATAAAGTGTCAGGCTTTGCATCGCATATCACCATCACAAGCTATGATTTCAATAAATCGCTTGAATCAACCCCCGTGCTGATCAACCAGGCTTTTTACCCGTATTTGGATACAATTGCCGGGATCAGGCATATCCAGGTATTTGCTACAAAAGGAGGGATCATAAAAACCGATGATCAGATGGAAGGGGTGATCGTGAAAGGAGTTGGAAGGGATTATGATTGGAACTTTATTGAGAATTGGATGGTGGAAGGTGCGATCCCGAATTATCAAGATTCTGTCAGGTCGACCGATATTCTCATCTCATCCATGATTGCTGATAAGATGAAATTCTCATTAGGTGATGACGTGCGCATGTATTTTGTGACTGATGGACAAAAACAACCAAGGGGCCGCAAATTCAGGATAACAGGTATTTATTCTTCAGGATTTGAAGATCTTGATGCACAATTTATTTATGGGGATATCAGGCAAATACAGCGGCTCAACAACTGGGGTGATGATATGGTGAGTGGGTTTGAAGTTATGATTGATAATTTTGATGATGTTGAGGAAATGGGAGAGGAAATAAAATCCTACATCGGTTACCACCTGAAATCAGAAACGGTAAAACAGAGCAAAGAACATATTTTCAGTTGGCTTGAGCTACAGGATATAAATGTAATTGTGATTATTGTACTGATGGTTGTTGTAGCAGGGTTTTCCATGATCTCTGCACTGCTGATCCTCATCCTTGAAAAAACCAACATGATCGGGATTTTGAAGGCTCTAGGTACCAGGGACCAAAGTATCAGAAAGATATTTATTTACAATGCGGCTTATATTATTGGTATCGGATTGTTGTTTGGTAATGTCATCGGTATCGGGCTTTGCCTGCTTCAATCCTATTTCAGTCTGGTCCCACTGGCCGTTGAATCATATTATGTATCAACAGTGCCTATTGATCTTTCATGGGATTCCATTCTCATCCTTAATCTTGGCACCTTTATCTTTTGCACCCTGATGCTCATCATTCCATCATTTGTGATCACAAAGATCACACCTGTGAAGGCGATAAGGTTTAAGTAATTGCCAGGTGCTGAAAACGGAGTGCCCGAAGCACAATGACAGGTATTTTACAATAGTTTCCCTGCAATATAAGAGAACAACATCAGGACACCAATAATCATGGTGAAGATCAATGTGATCCCACGGTATTGCTTGAGTTGCTTTACACGATAGGTGATCCAGACTGGCAAGACACATAGGAAGAAAGCAATTGGGGGGGCAACCAGTTCGCCCAGAATATCCAGGATTGGCAGGTGCAGGATGGTTACGACCCATATCACCGTCAGGAAACCCAAAAGCAAAAGATCATCGAAGGCAAGAAATTTGAATATTCCTTTAGCGCTCTTCAATGACATTTGACGTACATCCTTGAACAGTTCCCTCGCACTTTCTCTTGCACCCAGAAATGTCCCTACAAATGAGGTGATCAGGGCCAATTGGCTGATAAGCGGACCTGCATATTCCAATGGAGAGCCTTTGGATCTTTCTGCCAGCACAGTGAGCACAGAAAGGTTGTTTTTAATGGCTGTATCCAGTTCCGTTTCGGAAAGAGCCAACACACAGGATAGTACAAAAAACATGATAAAGAAAGTAAGCAAGAACATGGATAGCATTATAATGTTATTGCTTTTTGCAAGAACCTCCTGCTTTGTCAATCCTTCTTGCTTAAATGCAATGATCATACTCGACATGGCCGGGTAATAGGAGAATGAAAGCATGAATATGGGAAGGAGCAAGAGGAAATTATCAATTGAGGTACTCAGATTTCCAATTTTTCCGAACAGGCTGAAATCCCAAAGAGGAATAAGGTAAAAGGATACCGCAAGCAACATGAAAACAAGTAAAAAGGTAATAATACCCATGAAACGCAGCATAATCTTTTCACCTATCCTGATGATAAAGAGAAGTATGCTGAGGATCAGCAGGCTCAGGAATATGGAATGGGAGAGGTCATGCCTTGTAAAGCCTGTATCCAGCATAAATTCACCAATATCATTGTTCAGGCCGCTGGAATATACGATCAATAGGAGGAAGAGGGTGAAGAAGAAAAATACATTGATCCAGAAACCGCCTTTCGATCCCATGAATTCGTTAACAGCACCTGTATAATCAACTTTTCCTTTGGCCTCAACCATCATCACGCCAATATTCCTGTGTGAGATGTACACGGCCGGGATACTTATTATCATGACAATGGCCAGAACCAGAACACCCGACAATCCTGCTGAGATGGGAAGAAACAATATGCCGGCACCTACTGCTGTACCGAAAAGGGTCATGATCCATCCGATTTTATCTCTCATGATGTTCTGATAAGGGTTCATTCCTCAAGGGCAAACTTTACGGCAGCTTCTGCATGTATTTCGGTTGTATTGAAAAGCGGAATATCGAAATCGTCCTGATTCAGAAGAAAAGGGATCTCAGTACAGCCCAGAATGATGCCTTCGGCTCCTTTTTGTTTCAGGCCTTCAATGATGGAAGTATACTTAGCCCTGGTTTTATCGGTGAATATTTCTTTACTGAACTCAGAAAAGATGCTTTGATTGATAAATTCCCTGTCGCTTTCGTTCGGAACAATGGTTTCAATATTGAATCCGGCGAGCTTATCACGGTAAAAAGCTTTTTCCATGGTAACCTTCGTTCCCAGAAGACCTGCTTTTTTGAGTCCTTTTCCGGCAATGACCTTTCCTGTTTCTTCACCGATATGGATCAGGGGGATGGAAATTCTTTCCTGGATGAATTCGGCCATCATGTGCATGGTGTTCGCACCAAGCAAGAGGCATTCTGCCCCCCCGTAAGTAAGGGTGTTGGCTGCTTCCAGTATCATTTTTTTCAGTGCATCGTCTCGTCCTTCAGCTTTAAAGATCATAACATCTTCAAAGTCCACTGAGTAAAGGATGATCTTCGCAGAATGGTTTTTCCCTAATGCTTTGTTTACTTTCTGGTTGAATAGTCTATAGTAATCGGCAGTAGATACCCAGGTAGTGCCGCCGATGAGGCCGATGGTTTTCATGAATTAAAGATAATAAAAATCGGGTTACAGGCAGTTGGGAATGATATCTGGTTTCAGTGCCTGCCCCGAGGACTCGGTGGTTATGGGGTGCGGGGGACGAGGGACGGGGAGTTCTGAACTACGAACTTTGAACTACGAACTACGAACTACGAACTACGAACTACGAACTATGGATTGTCCTCTTTCGTTAAAACTACTGAGGAAATCTGAAGTTTGAAATTATTGGTGTCCGGTTAAAATAATGACAACCCTCTTAATAGCCTGGTATTGTTG
>CAZASJ010000030.1:0-33523 GCA_964487735.1 uncultured Bacteroidales bacterium
ATTAAATTTTATTTGCTGTTAATAATTAACAATCAAATTTGGAAAATGTTTGGGAGGATGAAAAGCTTCGGTGAACAAAGTCGGTACTCGGCACCCGTATCTATTGCTTAATTCTCAGGAGCAAACATAGGATCCCATGGCGGGAGCATGATTGGTTTTGTATCCAAAAGCTCAAGTGTTTTGGCATTGATGAAGCTTTTGTGAATGACCAGCCGGAACATATATTCGCTGAACCATGCATCGGTCATGATTAGAAAACCTTCATGCCCGGTTTTCCCCCAGCTGTTTTCTAGCAGCCACTTGTCGATGTTTCCGTCGGGCAATACATTTACGCCCACAAGGCTCATCCCGTGCGAAGATCCACTGTCGTATGTTTTTATCCGTGCAGCCTTATCCATAGTAAAGTCAACTCCAAATAGTGCATCATAGTTAAAGTTATTTACGTCCAGCATTCCTGCTTCGCGCTCCAACTGCTTGCCCACATCACAGGAGAAATACATGGCTTCATTGGCAATGATCGATGCTTTGGCAAATTCCTTGATCTCTTCAATGGGAAGGTTGATGTATTTCCAGTTGCCGCCTTCCTGCATGTGACGGTCATATTCTATCTCGTACAATTTGTAATACTCCCTGCTGGGATCATTCATGAACATCACATACGCACGCAGGTCAACATTCACAAATTCATCATAAAATGATGTTGGCGTATAGGATTTTTTCTCACTGATCTTACCATCCTTATCCTCATATTGCCATTCGAATTCTGCCGGCGGTTCGCCCAAACAAAGCACAAGTATCCTGTAAATATCGCTCAGCATGCCGATCTTCTCATTTCTGAGTTGTGATTCCCCGGCTCCCGATGCTGACATTTCCCTGATTTTTAAGGCGTCTTCTCTTAATTTTCTGCTCAGGAAACGCGACATCAAACGTGTATTTTCACTGTTATTGCTTTCCGGCATGACAGAGGCAGGGACCACACCATATTTTTCAATGATATCAACAACCCCGGTCCATTGACCACCGTCTCCTATCGGGTTTTTCAGCAGCCAGTCGACTTTACGATCATCTTCAGCCAGATCGGCTGTCGCGATAACGGATTCAAGGAAGAAATTGGCCTTTTCCATTTGATCCCAGAAGAAACCAAAGTTTTGAGAAAATTCAAACTCCTTCATATCGTATTTCTCGATGACTTTCGGCCTGAGCACATTCAGGCCGGTAAAGAGCCAGCAACGTCCGGATGATTTTTGGTTTGTGATGCCCTTGATGTCAACTTTGTTTGAAAAATAGGGGTTTACTTTCCCCAGGTTTTCCCTGTTTACGGCAAGCTTGCTGATGTCGTTTGATGAAATGGCATTCATAAGGGCTCTTGTATCATCATCCATGCTGAAGGAAGAACGGATCCTTAACAGATCATCGCTATTGAGTGTACCCTGTGCGTTCAAAATGTTCGTGACCATAAATGTCATTATGGCAAAGAGTGTAACAAGACGGAGGTTTTTCATAATGGGATGCTTAAATGTATTTCTTCAGAATATTTCCAAGTTCTTCATAATTTCTGCAAACCGGCAATTGTGGGAAGTCTTCAATTACATTGTCGGGGGGGCAAAATAAGATGCCCACATCTGCTTGCAGCAGCATAGTGGTGTCATTGTATGAATCGCCGAAGGCGACAACCTTGTATTCGAGGCTTTGAAGGGCCTGGGTTACTTTCTTTTTTGGATCCGGCTGGCGCAATTTATACCCTGTGATCCTGTCGTCTTTATCCACTATAAGGTTATGACAGAAAATGGTTGGCCTGTCGAGTTGATCCATCAGTGGTTCTGCAAATTGGGCAAAAGTGTCCGATACAATGATGGCCTGTGTGCGCTTCCTGATCCACCATAAGAACTCAAGTGCCCCGGGTAATGGTTTGATGGTGGCGATCACATCCTGGATGTCTTTTAGTTTAAGACCGTACTTGTCAAGGATTTTGATCCGCTGATTCATGAGCTTGTCATAATCAGGTTCATCCCTGGTGGTCATTCTGAGTTCTTCAATTCCTGTTCGCTCGGCAACATTGATCCATACTTCAGGAACAAAAACACCTTCAAGATCGGAGCAGACGATGTACATATTTTCAGGTTGTTGGGCGCAGGGCATTCGGTTTTTGGGATTGGCTAACAATATAACAATTTGAAACCCCAACCTTTGATCCTTCAAGCCTATTTATAATTTTTAGTCAGGTATTGTTTAAAGTCTTTGTAATTATTATCCAGATGATTAAAGCTTTCGGTTTTATCTTCCAGGCCTTCAAGGCTTGGTGGAAGTTTGGGGTCGAAACCCAGCAGCTTTTCAATCTCCTCCGGGAATTTTGCCGGATGAGCGGTTTCCAGTGACACACACAATTGATCTTTGCTGCATTCATCAGGAAAGGCTTCGCAATAAGCCATCAATCCTGCCCAGCCAACGGATCCGTGAGGCTCCAGCAATAGCTTATGTTCTTGCCAGGCTTCCTGTATGGTTTTTCGGGTAACGGCATCATTGATGCTGGTTGCCCAGATTTCTTTTCGCATTACATCCATATCTGCCTGCGTATAAATCTTTCCGCTTTCATCCATCATTCCTCCATAGAGTGCAAGCAATCTTGCCAGGTTACTGGGATGTCCAACGTTCATGGCACTGGAAATGCAATTCTTTGACGGAACGATTTTATCATATTTCCCGGTTTTTACATATTCCGGGAATTCATCATTTTCATTGGTTGCGATGACAAAACGTTTAACGGGCAATCCCATTTTCATGGCCAGCACACCGCCCATCATATCCCCGAAGTTCCCTGATGGAACGGAAAATACGATTTGTTCATCATCACTTTGCCTCAATTTTGCATAGGCATAGACATAATAGGCTACCTGGGGCACCAGGCGACCGATGTTGATGGAATTGGCAGACGAAAGGCCCAGGTAGTTAAGGTCAGGGTCAGAGAATGCCTCTTTTACCAATGCCTGGCAATCATCAAATTTACCATCGATGGCAATTATCTTTACATTCTTGCCGAGGGTAGTCATCTGCTTCCTTTGCCGTTCTGTAACTTCGGTTTCAGGGAAAAGCACGGCCACATTTATGTTTTCGAGCCCATAAAATGCATTTGCAATGGCGCTTCCGGTATCACCGGATGTGGCAGTCAGTATGAGCAGTTTACGCTTGTTTTGCTTCAGGTAGTATTGCATCAACCGGCCCATCATCCGTGCTGCAAAATCTTTAAAAGAGGCAGTGGGCCCCTGATCGAGCCGCATCACATACTTCCGATTGCTCACATGTTCCAGCGGCACCTCATAATCATATGCATCCTTTGCTATGGCGAGGAGTTCATCATCGCCGATCACTCCCTGTAGGAATTTCCTGGCTACATGATATGCGATCTCCGGATATTCCATGTTGGTAAATGCAAGGATCTCCTCCTTTTCCAGATGAGGAATGTATTTCGGCATATAAAGCCCCTTATCAGGAGCCAGGCCTTTCAGCAATGCTTCATCAAAGGGTACAGTGGCAGCAATGAGGTTTGTAGAATAAAATAAGATCTTTTTTTTCATAAAAATGTGCTTACCATCCAAGCGAGGCTGAAGATGCGCCCCCTGCTGAATATTCAGGTGAAGATTTGGTAACCTTTTTGCCGTCGAGCACTGCCAGTGCCTGGTCGATATCTGCTATGATGTCATCGGGATGTTCGCCACCTACACAAAGCCTGATGAGTGTGGGGGGAATATCGGCAAGTTTACGTCCTTCTTCGCCCTGTTGGGAATGCGTGGAAATAGCCGGGATCGTTGCCACTGATTTAATGCGTCCGAGGTCGGTGGCTCGCCAGATCCGTTCAAATGCATCAAATACATCCCTGGTATCCTGCGCACTGCCTTTGATCCTGAACGACATCAGGTGGCCGAAGCGGTTTACTTTCTTTCCGCCATATTGTTCATCATGCTCTGAATCAACAAGTACGAGGTATTTTTTTGCCAGTTCGTGAAGCGGGTGGCTTTCCAGTCCGAGATAATCCACCTTCTCAATATGCTTATGGCCTTCTAAATGCTTTGCAATGGCCAGTGTGCTGCGGCTTAGCCTGTCCATGCGTGGCCTGATCGTTCGTATGTCGTTCACTGCAAGGATGGCATTCATGGGGGAGATGTTCGGCCCATTGTCCCTGTTTGGCAAAGTTTTCAGGTACATGGCAAAATCAGCTTTCATTGCATCAGATCCAACGCGTGCACGGATGTTTTTCTTTGCGATCACCGCTCCGGCAATTCCGAAGCCGCTTGTGCTTAATGATTTTGTGACGGATTGAACAACAATGTCAGCACCGAAGGCCAGCGGCCTCATAAGTGCCGGAGTGGCTACCGTAGCATCTACGATGACCGGAAGATTATGCTTTTCAGCGATCTTGCAAACCTTTTCAAGATCGAAAAAGGCCTGTCCGGGGTTGCTGGGCATTTCGCCATAAAGAAAACGTGTATTCTCATCAATGAGTGATTCCCATTCGTTCATATCGGCAGAGTTGATCACTTTCCGCCATTCGATGTTTCTTTCTTTCTCTTTGCGTTCGGCAAATTGCTGGAATGTACCGCCATAAACCTGGCAGGTTGCAACAAAGTTCATTTTTTGATCGGGATTGGCCGGATCCAGGCAAAGCAGGTTGTCGGCAGCACTGGCGATGGCCGCCATCCCTGAAGCTGTAGCGATGCACGACGCATCTACACCGGTACCATAGCTTTCGATCAGGGCAAGAACGCCCTCAAGGTAATACATGGATGGATTGGCAATGCGGGAATAGCACCAGGTAGGGACCTCATATCCAAGGGCTGCTTCCATTTCATCTGAATCACGGTATGCCTGTGATGTAGACATATACATAGGTTCGATGATGGAGCCCTGGTTGAAGTCGATGGCTTCCTGCATCGAATAGATGCCGTGAACAGCAATGGTATCAAAACGACAGGATTTCATCTTGTTGATGTTCTCCTCATGCCATTTCATGGCCCTTTTCGCAGCATCGGTGTAATAATTTTTACCTTTTGGACACATAGTTTCTTCTCCTAATATAATTTGTGGGTTTTTACGTTTACAGATTGTTAAAATTAAAAAAAAATAGACCACTTGAAATTGATAAAGCCTTTATTGATAATATTTTTAACGAATATAAATAATTATGAGGTTCAGGCTTCAAGCTCACAGGATCAAGGCTTGTCCATGAACCATCAAGCCTGCAGCGTCCCCCTGAATTAATAATGAACCATCTGCCCGCTCACTTGTTGATTTTTCGTAATTTTGCATTTCATTTTAAAATCATCATCATATGAACTTTGATGTTATTGTTATTGGAAGCGGCCCAGGAGGCTATGTAGCTGCAATCAGGGCCAGCCAGCTGGGCCTCAAGACTGCTGTGGTTGAAAAGTCTGAACTGGGAGGCGTATGCCTTAACTGGGGATGTATCCCAACAAAAGCTCTGCTGAAAAGTGCCCAGGTTTTTAATTATGCCAGCCATGCAGCCGATTACGGTGTGAAGATAGATGGAAGCGTAAGCCCGGATTTTGAAGCCATGGTGAAACGCAGCCGTGATGTAGCATCCGGTATGAGCAACGGTATACAATTTCTCTTTAAAAAAAATAAAATAGAGCATCTTGCAGGTACAGGCAAAGTCCTTCCGGGAAAAAAAGTTGAGCTTGTTGATGCTGATGGCAAGAAAACAGAATATACTGCCCAGCATATTATCATTGCCACTGGCGCCCGTTCGCGCGAATTGCCTTTCCTCAAACAGGATGGCAAGAAGGTGATCGGATACCGCGAGGCCATGACACTGGCAAAACAACCTAAGTCAATGGCTGTGGTTGGTTCAGGAGCCATTGGCTCTGAATTTGCTTATTTCTACAATAGCATTGGTACAGAAGTTACACTGATAGAGGTGCTCCCAAACATAGTACCCCTCGAAGATGTAGATGTCTCCAAACAACTTGGACGCTCCTTCAAAAAAGCAGGGATCAACGTATTGACAGGTGTTTCTGTGGAGAATGTGGATTCAAAAGGAAAAACATGCAAACTCACCGTGAAGACAAAAAAAGGCGAGGAAGTCATTGAGGCGGAAATCGTTCTTTCAGCCGTAGGAATCGCTCCCAACCTTGAAGGCATTGGCCTTGAAGAAACCGGTATCCTTACTGAAGACGGCAAAGTGAAAGTGGATGATTACTACCGTACGAATGTTCCCGGTTATTACGCTATCGGAGATATTGTTCACGGTCCTGCACTTGCCCATGTTGCTTCTCATGAAGGCATTACATGCGTTGAGGCCATTGCCGGACTGAACCCCGACCCAATCGATTATGGGAATATTCCGGGCTGTACATACACAAACCCTGAGGTTGCTTCTGTTGGTATGACTGAACAACAGGCTAAAGATGCAGGATATGAACTAAAGATCGGGAAATTCCCTTATTCAGCTTCAGGCAAGGCCAGTGCATCAGGGAATAAAGACGGCTTTGTGAAAGTAATCTTCGATGCTAAATACGGTGAATGGCTCGGATGCCACATGATAGGCGACAATGTGACAGAGATGATTGCTGAAGCAGTGGTAGCCCGGAAACTGGAAACAACGGGACATGAGATCATCAAATCAGTGCATCCGCACCCTACCATGTCGGAAGCGGTGATGGAAGCAGTGGCTGCTGCCTATGATGAAGTAATACACCTGTAGAGTGATGAGTGATGAGTGATGAGTCCCGATCCCGAGTTCTCGGGATCGAGGATCCACGAAAAACTATGAATTCAAAGAATTCTGGTTTTTCGGGATGTTGAGTTGATTTGGCCGCATATAGATTTGAGATCGTATTAATTACATCATATTATTAAAAAAAGAATGAATATCCTTACAACTGAACTTTCCGGTCTCATGATCATTGAACCCACTGTATTTGGCGACAATCGTGGATATTTCTTCGAATCATTCAATGCGGATATCTTTAAATCTGCCGGACTTGAGACAGGCTTCGTACAGGATAACGAATCAAAATCATCAAGAGGGGTATTGCGCGGACTGCATTTTCAGGAGCCACCATTTGAGCAGGGAAAACTGGTAAGGGTTGTCCGGGGAGCCGTGATGGATGTGTCGGTCGATATTCGTAAAAACTCGCCTACATTTGGCAAGTGGCTGTCCTTTAAACTCACAGAACAAAACAAGAAAATGCTCTGGATACCACCGGGTTTTGCACATGGTTTTGTAACCCTTGAGGAAGAGACTGTTTTTATTTACAAGTGCACCAACGTTTATAATAAAGGATCGGAAAATTCCATCAGCTGGAACGACCCTGATCTGAATATTGATTGGGGTATTGAAAACCCCGTCATCTCCGAAAAAGATAAAAAAGCACCCTCATTCAGGGAGCTGAAGAGTCTTTTCTAAACAATCTTTTTATTGCAGAACGATACGATGTTGAAACGTATATTTTTCTTTTTGTTGATATCCGTTCTCTGCCTTTCGGTAGCAGGACTATTTTACTTTTTTACAGGTGATGAGGGCGTAAGCGATGCCCAATACCGCGATGCTTTCCGTCGTAACTACAAGATCTTTGCAGTGGCAGTTCCTGATGAGGCTTCCTTTGCCGGAGAAAACCTTCCTATGAATGTTTTCTATGTTCGTGAAGCCCTCGACAGGGAATTGCTTGTCAATACATATTGGCATAATCAAACAGTACTTCTGTTTAAACGGGCACATCGATGGTTTCCGGTCATAGAACCTATTCTTGAAGAACAGGGGATACCCGATGACTTTAAATATTTGGCCATGATAGAGAGCAGCCTGAGCAATGCTGTATCTCCATCAGGGGCTGTTGGCTTCTGGCAATTTCTGAAAGGCACCGCAAAAGACTATGGATTGGAAGTTGACGGAGATGTTGATGAAAGATACCATTTACAGAAAAGTACTGTTGCGGCCTGTAAGTACTTCCGTGAATCTTACCAGGAATTTGGCAACTGGACATTGGTTGCTGCAGCTTATAATGCCGGTAAACGCCGTATCAGTGAATCATTGGATGAGCAGAAAGAGGATTCCTATTACGAGCTGTTGCTAAGTGAGGAAACAAGCAGGTACGTTTTCAGAGCAGTCGCTTTTAAGACAATATTTAATCATCCTACGCATTATGGTTTTTTCCTGAGGGAAAAAGACTTTTATCCGCACATTCCGGTAAAAACGATTACGGTTGATAAAGACATTAAGGATTTTGTTGCATTTGCTAAAAAGCACAATGTCTCTTACAAAGTATTGAAAATGTTCAACCCATGGCTGAGAGACAATAAGCTGAACGTTAAACGTGGAAAGACTTATAAAATCAGCATACCCGAATCCGGTTATATGGATTATGAAGGCCTGATCAAGGACCTTGATGATGACCCTCTTGTCTTTGGGGATACTTTGAATTTTGAAGAACTATAGAAGAGCTAAATGGGTATATCCGATAAAAATCAAAAGCTTGAAGTGCTGGGTGCAAGGGTCCACAATCTGAAGAATGTCGACCTGAGTATACCACGCTATAAGCTGGTGGTGTTTACCGGGCTAAGCGGTTCCGGTAAATCATCCTTAGCCTTCGATACCATTTATGCTGAAGGCCAAAGACGCTACATGGAAACATTTTCGGCCTATGCACGTCAATTTATCGGCAACCTTGAACGTCCTGATGTAGATAAGATCACCGGCCTGAGTCCCGTTGTTTCCATTGAGCAGAAGTCAGTGAATAAAAACCCAAGGTCGACAGTTGGCACTGTTACCGAAGTATATGATTTTCTTCGCCTTTTATATGCCCGCGTAGCGGATGCTTATTCATATGTCAGTGGAGAGAAGATGGTAAAGCATACCGAAGAACAGATACTGGGATTGCTTAACCAGGAGTATATGGGTGATAATATCATGGTGCTTGCCCCTATTGTAAGGGGTCGCAAAGGTCATTACCGTGAGAATTTTGAACAAATGCGGCGCCAGGGCTATCTGAAAGTGAGGATTGACGGAAAGATTCGTGACCTTGAGTTCGGTATGCAGCTTGATCGCTTCAAGGTACATGATATTGAACTGGTAGTTGATACCCTCAAAGTGGGGATAGGGGATAAATCGAGGCAGCGTCTGTCCCGAACCATTCAAGCGGCCATGAAAACCGGCAAAGGATCCATTACGGTAATGCGACACGGTGAAGACGAACCAAGGCATTATAGCAAATTGCTGATGTGTCCCTCTTCCGGCATCTCATACGATGAGCCTGAACCAAATACTTTCTCATTCAATTCTCCCTATGGTGCTTGCCCAAAATGCAGCGGGCTGGGAACCATTTCTCAGGTGAATATTGATAAGATCATACCCGACAGGTCAAAAAGCATAAAAAGGGGGGGCGTTGCTCCAATTGGAGAATATAAATCCAACTGGATATTCAATCAACTGGAAATGATCGGACAGAAATTTGGTTTCGAGCTGTCAACACCCATTCGTGATATTCCTGAAGAGGCGATAAATACAATACTGTACGGATCAAATGAGACCTTTATTATAAAAAAAGAATATGCGGGGGTCACGTCCTCATACACGCTGAATTTTGAAGGGATCATTAACTTTATTATAAACCAGTATGAGGATTCCAATTCCAGAGGTATTCAGAAATGGGCCGGTAGTTTTATGAACCGGATTCCCTGCCCTGAATGTGATGGAAACAGGCTGAAAAAAGAGTCATTGCACTTCAGGATAGGCGATAAGAATATTTCGGAACTCGCCAATATGGACCTGGTGCGCTTCAACGAGTGGATGGATGGCGTTGCTGAACTTCTTGACGATAATAAAAAGATAATTGCTAAGGAAATAGTAAGGGAAATAAAGACCCGAACCGGCTTCTTGCTGGAGGTAGGCCTGGATTACCTCGCATTGAACAGGCAGGCCAGAAGTCTTTCCGGAGGCGAATCTCAAAGGATCAGGTTAGCCACGCAGATCGGTTCCCGGCTGGTGGATGTGCTGTATATTCTTGATGAGCCCAGCATCGGGCTTCATCATCGCGATAATCTTCGATTGATCAATGCCCTTAAAGATCTTCGTGACCTGGGAAATTCTGTTATTGTGGTTGAACATGACAAAGAAATGATCCTGGCAGCTGACGAAGTTGTCGATATCGGACCGGGCGCAGGATTGCTTGGCGGAGAAATCGTAGGACAGGGATCACCGAGTGAAATGAAAAATTGCAATACCATCACATGCGATTACCTCTCGGGGAAAAGGAAAATACCCATTCCGACACAAAGAAGAAAAGGAAATGGCGCTCATATATTCCTGAAATGGGCAAATGGCAACAATCTTAAAAATGTTGACCTGAAGATTCCCCTCGGAGTCCTGGTTTGCATAACAGGTGTATCAGGAAGTGGTAAATCCTCCCTGATCAATGAAACCCTTTACCCTATACTGAGCAATAAATTTTATCGCTCAGATAAAAAGCCCTTGGCATATAATGATATTCATGGTTTGGAACATATAGATAAAGTTATTGAGATCGACCAATCACCCATCGGGCGAACACCAAGGTCAAATCCCGTAACCTATACCAAGGCCTTTGATGAGATCAGAAAGTTGTTTGTTCAATTGCCTGAAGCCAAGATCAGAGGATATAAACCAGGACGGTTTTCATTTAATGTGAAGGGGGGAAGGTGTGAGACATGCAAAGGAGCGGGGCTCAAACTTATAGAAATGAATTTCCTCCCTGATGTATATGTGCAATGCGAGGTATGCAATGGCAAACGCTATAACCGGGAAACTTTAGAGATCAGATATAAAAGCAAGTCGATCAATGATGTCCTTAATATGACCATTAATCAGGCAGTGGACTTCTTCGACAATATCCCTTCCATTGTTCAGAAAATCAGAACCCTGAAAGAAGTCGGCCTCGGTTATATTACTCTGGGACAACAATCTACAACGCTTTCAGGCGGAGAGGCACAGCGTGTAAAGCTTGCCGCAGAACTATCTAAAAGGGATACAGGGAAAACAATGTATATCCTTGATGAACCTACCACAGGCCTTCATTTTGAGGATGTTAAAGTATTATTGGATGTATTGGAGAAACTGGTTGAAAAAGGAAATACCATCCTTATTATTGAACATAACATGGATGTTATTAAATTTGCTGATCATATCATTGATCTGGGGCCTGAAGGTGGCGACAGGGGAGGATTGATCATTTGTGAAGGGAGCCCCGAAGAGATCATAAAAGATAAAAAGAGTTATACTGCAGAATATTTAAGGGAAGAACTCTCCGGGAAATAATTTTAGGTGAATGGATTTGAACGACAAAACACTGAAACCACCGAGTCCTCGGGGCAAGCACTGAAACACTGTCCACCTTCGCTTTTCATCATCCGAAGCCACGGCGAAGGATGAAAAGCTACGGTGGATACAAAAACACTGAAACACTGAAACAAGTAAGCTAATGAAAATAAAAAAATCAGAAGAGGAAAAAATTCGGAAGGCCATAAAGGCCAGGACCTGGAACGAAACAAAAACCTATGATTCATGGCAGATCTTTAAGATCATGGCAGAATTTGTACAGGGCTTTGAACGTATGTCTAAAATTGGCCCTTGTGTTTCTGTTTTCGGATCGGCCCGTACCAAACCGTCCGGTAAGGATTATAAAATGGCCGAAGAAATTGGATATTTGCTCACAAAAAGAGGCTTTGGTGTGATCACGGGTGGTGGCCCGGGGGTTATGGAAGCTGCCAATAAGGGAGCCCATTTTGCCGGAGGCAACTCGGTTGGCTTGAATATCAAACTTCCCTTTGAGCAAAAGGCCAATCCTTTTATCGATCCGGAAAACCTTATCGAATTTGATTTTTTCTTCGTTCGTAAGGTCATTTTTATGAAGTATGCCCAGGGCTATATAGTGCTGCCCGGCGGCTTTGGAACCCTGGATGAGTTGTTTGAGGCTCTTACCCTGATACAAACAGCCAAATTAGTGCATTTCCCTATTGTTCTGGTGGATAAAAATTATTGGTCAGGCTTGATCGACTGGATCAAAGCACGCCTTTTGGAAGAAAAGAATATCAGCCCGGAAGACATGGATATTTTTCATCTTGTTGATACCGCAGAAGAGGCCGTTGGCATTATTGAGGAATTTTATAATAAATTCAGCCTGAAACCAAACTTCTAATCTTTCTGAATGCCTTCATTTATTCCAATAGAGATCACTGCCATAGAAGATGACGGGTTTCACATGATGCTCAAACTACATGTGAATGGGGTGGAGGCACGTATGCTGATCGATACAGGAGCATCACGTTCGGCCTTTGATAAAGAGCGGATCAATCGTTTTTTTGCTGATATGCCAGAGCTGACCCTCAATGATCAACGCTCTACCGGGCTTGGTACCCGTGACATGCAGAGCCAGGTATTATTCCTGGATGAAATCCTGATTGGTGAACTCAGTATAAAGAAATATCCTGCCGTAGTGCTTGATATAAGTCATGTAAACCTATCCTATGAAGAGTTGGGCCTGGAGCCTATTGATGGTGTACTTGGGAGCGATATCCTGATGAAATATGGTGCACGAATTGACTATAAAGAAGGTGTCATGAGAATCAATAAGAGAAAAGTGAAACCGAAGTTGTATCCGAAGTGATCAATCCACATCGAGACGCCTGCCGGTGGAAAGATTGAATAAGCTGCCTGCTTCCAATACCATGTTTCCCATCACCCTGATGTCTTTGCTTTGCAATGTAATACCTCCTGTACTGCTGTTATTTATGATCAGATGCCTCATCTTTACAGGGATATCTATCCCGATCAACTGAGTATTGCTTCCTTCAAAATAGAAGTCCAGAGTGTCACTATAGATGCTTGTGCCGCTTAATTGAAAAACACCGTTGGTATTGTCAATACCATAAACATTGTTTGTGTGAACGATCGCTTGTCGTTTAATATGCAGGTTTCCGGGGCCGGAGATGCTGAAATCACCCATGCGCAGTTTTCCACGGGCCTCAACATTTCCTTTGGCATATATGTTTTTAATAAACCAGAGACTGGTATAATTATTTACACTCAGGTTGTTCAATGCATAATCGGAAGAGTCCGGTAACTCAAATCCGCCGACCAGCCCCCAGCGTCCTCTGTATTCAAGGTTTACATTGCTCGAAAATGATGGCTTGGCTGTTAGCACGCCGGGATGTCCGTAATTGCCATCAAGTAAGCCGGGGTCAACCAAAATGCTGGCATTATTTGCCAGACTTAATGTGGATGAACTGTTGTCGAGGCTGCCTGAAACCAGCATGAGTGTTGAATTGACTGTAAGATTGGAGTTCAGTGTCAGGCCTCCTGAATTCTTCATTAGCAAGTCTTGCACTGCTGTTGACGAAGATGGGATCTCATTGCCACTTGCATAAGCAATACCCCCCAGGTAGCTTAAATCCAAAGTACCGCCAAAGCCTGGAGCAGCACTCAAAGATCCTGTTATGATATTTACCTGAATCCCGCTCGCCAGTGATAAGGCAGAAGATGAGTTGTTGAAGCTTCCAATGTTCAGGTTTAATGCTGCATTTACGGTCAGGTTTGAATTCAGGCTTATGGTTTGCGGACAATTTATACTAAGTGTTTGTATGATGCTGCTGCCTGATGGTATTTCATTCCCCGTGCTTAAGGAAGTGGATGAGCGATAGTCAAGGTCAAGGGATGCACCGAAAACAGGGGCAGCACTCAGGCTCCCATTGTATCTCACGATCTTTTGACCGTCGCTGAGGGTGATGTTATTCGTATTGTTGTTTAAGGCTCCGTTGTATAGAAAGAGTGTGCTGTCCAGTGTCCTGGCTGCATGCAATGAAACACCTGAAGCATTGTCAATGCATAGTATCCCGGGCCTTGAAATAGAAGGGAATTCAACTGAAGTAGTGCTTTGTGCACTGCTCCCGTTATAAAGCAATGTTGCCCCCGGGGCATATGAAATACTGTAAAGTCCGGCACTTATTGCTCCGGCAGTCATGGTCAATTGTTCCTGAACCTGTATACTGGCGTTCATCGTTACTCCCGCCGGATTGTTGATGATCAGATGCCCGGCACTGCTAATGTTTCCGTCGATCTGCTGGGCTCCCGGGCCCAGGTATGCAATGCTTGCATTTGCGTCTGTGATCAGACTGCCTGAATTGCTTAATGTCCCGTAAACCGATAATTCTTTATCTACTGTCAAAGATCCTCCCACAGCGATGGTGAGTGTCATGGCATTGTCGATCATTACCGAACGACAGCTTTCAGCACCGCTGATGTTGGGCATTAGGGCTGTATTCGGAATACGGGCATGAATACTTGCATCAGGAACTCCATTGTCCCAGTTAAAGGGGTTGTTCCATGCTGTGTTCACTGCTCCTGTCCAATTTGTCATGCTCTCTGTGTAAGCATAAATGCAAAGGTCGTAAAGGTAAGATGTTGTTCCTCCCACCAGGAACCAGTTGCCATCCAGCCCATCGCCACTGACCCAGCATGAATTTGATTCAATGGCGGGATCGCAAAAGCCCGACATGAAGATCTCAATGGGTATGGGTTCATTGTTACCGGGTGTGAAATATTTCACTTTCACATAAATGTCATTGCTTGCAGTGAAGCTTACAGACAATGGCAACTCAAATGTATAGTAACCGGGCCATTCGCAGTATTGCCGTGTGATCTCGCATATCTTATTCGACAGGATAAGGTTCACGTCATCAAAATCATCGTACACTTCAAAACTGATCTCAGCCATAGAGGCATTCAGGAAGGTACCCAGCCTTACAAGCTGGGAGTTGGCATCTATACTGAGTTTTACAAGCCCGTATCCCAGGGGGTCGATGTATCCTGTACTGTAAAAACTTCCCAACTGGCTATGTGTATAGACTTTTGTCCCCGGATTGTAATCTTCCCTTTCCGACCAGCACACACCCCAATCGAGCACATGGAGGTCGTAATAGGAAATATAAAAGAAACCACTTTCTCCGAATACGGTACCATAAGAATTCTTTGCAATAAAAGCTCCCCTGGGGGGATATGCGCTGATCAGCCCTCCGGTCACTTGTTTTGTGTCGTCCCAGCCTACCAGGGTTACCAGGTGGTTTGTAGAAGTATGAAGTGTGTTGATATAAGTATAGTCGGTGGCATTCATATAATATGGAGCCGAAATGAGAATGGGCATGGAAACGCCCCCATGTTTATAGATCGTGCGCTTCAGGTCATCCACATTTGGGGGGATATACAGAATTTCTGTAATAAGTGCTGCAGGCGTCAGTTCGTTCAGACAGGTCCCGTTTGTTGTTGAATAGGGATCATCAGCTTCAAGCATTGGGCCATCGCCCCGCGCGAACATGGCTGAAGGATGATAATTGGAGCCATAACCGCATGGTGCAGCCAAAAAACCATGGCAATTTTTTATATTATTCTCCGACAGGTCGAAACTCCCGTATCCTTTTAGCATCCAAGTGGATTCAACGGCAGCAAGGCTTGAAAATGCCCAGCAGGAACCACAATTTCCCTGGTTTTTTACAGGGGTTACCAATGAGCTGCCGGCAGGGCCAGCTGTTCGCATATCATAGGTACCAGGCAATATAAACCTGTGTGAAGGATGCTGTTTTTGGGACAATGCAGAGAAGCTGGGATGGTATGGCAAATGCCATGTCCCCAATGAATGGTCAGCTTCAGGATCATTGATGGCTTTTAGGTATTCAGGGTTTATGGGAGCATTTACAGGAAGCCTGCTTTTCTGTCCGATGCAAAACAAAAATAGACATGAAAATAAACAAAGAAGAAGTACTCTCTTCACAAGCTTCTAGTGTTGAATAATTATCTTACTATAAGCTTTGGGTTTGTAATCAACAATCGATCGTACGATACAAAGGTACATCCCTGCAGACAGATCTGCAACTGAAAAAGAATGCTCAACAATTATTTCACAAATTTCTTCATGTACAATTGTCCCATGAATGTCAATTAATTGAATTATAAAAGGTCCTGCCTGCTCATCCAGCTTTGTCTTAAGGGTGAGTTGGTCGTGGGCAGGGTTTGGGTATACGAATAATTGCTGTGTAGGGAAATCCTGCAGTTCAGGGACATCCATGCTAACTGCAGGATCCATCATCGTGCTGTAGATGTTCAGCCCTCCGGAGAAATTGCCTACAAGCATGTCTGAGTAGCCATCATTGTTCAAATCTGCGATGGCTGCTGAGGTCCGGTATCCGTTCAGGATATCGAAAGCATTGCTGTCAATTTCCATCCACAGATCATCGGAAGGAGTGAAGCTGCCGAGGAGGTTTCCTTCAATATTTTCATAATAGTACAGGATGCCTTGTTCAGAACCGGAGACAAGTTTAATAGTGCCATCCGCCCCGCGAAAAATATAAGGAGTACTATATCCATCCCATGAGAGCCAGGGGTCGGTTACATTCACCTTTCCCAGGCTATCGGTAATGAACGTAAAAATGGGATCGTAAATGTCGCCGGTATTTTTATACAGGTTAAGATTTCCGGCTTTTTCGCCTATAATAAGATCGAGCAGGCCATCTTCGTCGATATCAAAGAGAAAAGGCGTGCTGTATTCACCTACATCGATCCCTTGAAAGAGGGTGTCTTCCAGTGCAAAATCTTCAGGATTGCCAAGGCAGGAGCAATTGCGGTAAAACATCAGGCTGCCATCATCGCGCCCCACGATCATATCAGCATCATCATCAGTATCAATATCACCGAAAGCAGGATAAGCGCCAAGGATATTCATCTCACGTATAAAGCCAAAATCATCGGTAATGTATTCAAATTGAGGCTTGTCGGCTTCGCCAACATTCATAAAGATTGCCATTCGGCTTGCATAATCAGAGTGCAAGGTCATATTGGGATCATACCATGAGGACTTATAATACCCCCAATTTCCGATGATAAGGTCCTGCAGCCCGTCCAGGTTGATATCGGCAAAGACAGGGTAGGCTCCTGATCCGACATCAATCATATCTTTTTGCAGAAATTGCTTTGTGGAGAAATTCCAATCGGGTATTTCATTGCTGCCTTCATTAAGATACATCCAAACGCTGCTGTGGTTTTGGTTAATGAAGGGATTCGGGTCAAATGGAGATACGATCAGATCGTCCTTACCATCATTGTTTACATCAAATGCAGCAGCAGCAGGCATCGAATAGATCCAGGAAGGATTATATTCATTCGGGAAATCCTGGCTAAAGGAAGCGATGTGTGCATCTTCTGCTGTACCATCGTTCAGCAGGTAGAATAATTGGGGATAGTCCACATCGCCAAGCAGGAGATCTTTGGTGTTGTCATTGTTAAGGTCTCTCAGCAATAAAGTTGAACCGGTATGCCTTTCCCGCATGGGAATATCGGAAGGCTCCATTTCCTTGCTTCCAAAACAGGTGTCGAGGTACAGATCATTGGATTCATCATTTTCGGCAAAAGTACCCCAGCAATATGTAGTGCGTTCGAAGATGAGTGAATCGGCATGTCCGTATGTTTCCATGGAAAGATTCTTATGCATTTCCACAAAGGATCCCAGGGCCCAGAAAGTGAGAATATCCAGGTCACCGTCGCTGTCAATATCACTGATGCCGGGATAATCGGCATAGGTAACCAGGATATTCACATATCCGCTGCCATACCAGGAAGTGAGATATGGATAAATCACAAGTTGAAATCGCAATTCAGTTCCTGATGAAATATTCCTATAAACGATGATTCCGGGGAATTGAGAATTGTAAGTAAAAATATCATTCTTTCCATCCATGTCATAATCAGCAAGGATCATCCAATGTTTAAGATCAGGAAAGGAGGGGATATATTGCGGGGCATAAGTATAATCAATGGCTCCAGCTGTACCTCCATTCAGGTAAGGCATAAGCCGGTTGCCCTGCCTGTCGAAGGCTATAATGTCGATGATCCCGTCGAGGTTGAGGTCGATGTTCCCGAATTGGCAGGCATTCATTCCTCCGGCGAAGGGGTTCAGGTAATTTGCTTCATCAGGTCCTTTTACCGATAAATGATCATCAGTCTCCTGTGCCTTTGTTTGGCTAGGGTAAACAAGTACCAACAAGAAAATGAGTACAATGTAGAATTTAACTTTCATCCTAATAAATGTTCTATTTACAAAAGTAACAATAATCGGGCATAGGTTGCCTGTGAAAAGGATGGGAAAGAATTAAGCTGAAAGATTCCTATCTTTGACAGGCATTTAAATATAGATCACATGGCGAAGATCCTGATAATTGATGACGAAAAAAGTATCCGCAATACCTTGCGGGAGATTCTTGAATATGAAAAGTATACGGTGGAGGATGCTGCTGATGGTCCGACGGCCATTGAGCTCACCAATAACAATACGTATGATGTGATCCTCTGTGACATAAAGATGCCTGGTATGGATGGCATGGAAGTGCTGGACCATCTTCTTACAGGATACGATACTCCTGTGATCATGATATCCGGACATGGAAACATCGATACAGCTGTTGAAGCGATAAAGAAAGGTGCCTTTGACTATATAGCTAAGCCTTTAGACCTGAATCGATTATTAATCACCATACGCAATGCCCTGGACAAAGCCAGTTTGATCACAGAAACCCGCACTCTTAAGCGCAAAGTGAGCAAGACCTACGACATGATTGGTGATTCTGCCTTGATGATGGAGATCCGGGATATGATTGAGCGTGTTGCACCTTCAGGTGCACGGGTATTGGTTACCGGTGAAAATGGTACAGGGAAAGAGTTGGTCGCACGTTGGTTGCATGAAAAGAGTGAGCGGGCCAAATCACCTTTCGTGGAGGTGAATTGTGCTGCCATTCCTTCCGAATTGATTGAAAGCAAGCTGTTTGGGCATGAAAAAGGTTCTTTTACATCGGCCATCAAGCAGCGGAAAGGAGACTTTGAGCTTGCACATGGCGGGACCTTATTCCTGGACGAGATCGGCGATATGAGCCTTTCTGCGCAGGCCAAGGTGCTTCGTGCATTGCAGGAAAACAAGATCATGCGGGTAGGAGGGGAAAAAGACATTAAGGTGGATGTTCGCATCATTGCTGCCACAAACAAAAACCTGCGGGAGGAGATCAGTAAAGGACAGTTTCGTGAGGACCTCTACCACCGTATCAGTGTGATCCTGATCCACGTTCCCCCACTCAGGGAGCGACAGGAAGATATTCCCTTACTGGCAGATCATTTTGCCACTGATATCTGTGAAAGTTCCGGCAAACCGGTAAGCGTTTTTACGGATGATGCCTACCTGGAACTGAAAAAGATGCCCTGGACAGGGAATGTGCGTGAACTGCGCAATGTGATCGAGCGCCTCATCATCCTTTGTGATCATGAGATCAATGGAACTGATGTGAAAAAGTATGCTCAACCTCTGGGTCAATAAATGGGTCGTAATCCATAATCATTGGGATGCTGGATACTTCACCTTCGCTTTTCATCATCCGTAGCCTGGGCGAAGGATGAAAGGCTTCGGTGAACAAAGTGGTTCCTGGTCAGGGGTTCCTGGATTCTTGTCCCCCGTCCCGGGTATTGGATAATTCAGCGCCTCCTCTGGAGTTTTAACGAAAGAGGATAATTCACTGTGTCCTCTGAAGCTTTAGCGATAGAGGATAATCATACCATGGCATTGTATTTGTGGATACTATAAAAAGAGCGTATCTTTGCACTATCTTTAATTCTGAGTGAATTGGATTTTGAATTTCTTTGGATTTTGATCTTTGTATTTTGATCTTTGGAATTTGATCTTTGGAATTTAAGCTTTAGGGGCTGCTTTGGTTTTGACAGCAAGACGAGTGGGCCTGTAAGCATGCCGGGCAATGTGGATAGTCCCGTAAAACCTTTTCACACAATCACAATTGGCGATAATAGATTCGCACTCGCAGCCTAATCGAAGTTTAGTAGATTGGCTTAATCCCGCGCCAGGCGCAGGACGAGACGTTCCGCAGATGGAGATGCCTGATTCCGGTCTGATCACGGGACGCAAGATAACTTCAGGCTGGTCCGAAGGAGATCCCGGCTTTTGGACGAGATAAAGGGAATAAGGTTTGGTTTTGGGTGCCTCTTCCCGGGCCTTTCCCGACAACTAATAAAAGGATAAGCATGTAGAAAGCACTCCTGTTCCTTGTTTGGACGCGGGTTCGAGTCCCGCCAGCTCCACGGATGAATCAAAATTTCGAAAGGGAATCAAAAGCGAGCAAAACAAAAGCTCGCTTTTGTTTTTGTAAGTGCATTGATTCGCCATTTCAAAGAAATGAAATTTTAATTTGCAATTCTGGTACGAAGGGACCAACAAAGTTAATCCCGCCTCAGGCATCATGTCATCCTGGCAAGATGAAATCGTAAGTTCTTTCCTCGAATGACATGATAAGCAGGCATATTCCAGATTCATAGCTTTTCAGAATCTACCTCACCAGAACCAGTGTACCTGATTTGATAAATTCACGACCGCTGACCTGTAATTCGATTTTATATGCATACATCCCTGCAGGAGCCGCTCCTGTTTTATAAGTGCCATTCCAGGCTTTCGTAACATCCTTGGATTCAAACACCATTTGTCCCCATCGGTTGTATATGAACATGCTGAATGAACTTACGTTATCAGGTGGATTGAGAACCCTAAATTCATCATTCAGTCCGTCCCCATCCGGTGTAAAGGCATTTGGTAAATAAAGCTCAGATTCTATGGGTTCGGGGGCAAAGAATAATACATATACAGAATCTTCACCATAACATCCCAGGGCTGATTCTATCACTACACTGTACCAATCATTATGATCGGCTGTAATATATTGATCCGTTTCGCCTGTATTCCACACATAGCTCACATAATTATCACCTGCATCAAGCTCTATGGGGTTTTCTGTCACGATGGTGTCTTGTCCGCCGAAATCAGGAACAGGGTCAGGATGAATAAGTAATTGTAAAACCGTGTCAGAAAAACAATCTAAAGTATCTGTTATCCTCAAAGAGTATGTCCCGGACTGATTTTGTTGTGCACTATAAATCCTTAGTGTATCTTCTTGACTAGTTGACCCTGAAGGGGTGGTCCATGAATAGCTAACATCTCCATTACTTGACCATAGCATAGGAATGATCTCAATATCGTCTCCCTTGCAAGCTTCAAGATCAGGGCCGAGGGTAAAGAATACCTCCTGGTAAATCCTCACACTGTCCAGGAAATAATCAACCGGGATGGTTAATCCGGAAGAATTTTGAAATAGGCTGGCTCCTGCACTGCCATCCCAGTCTACCATGCTTAATCCTGGATTAAGTGATTGAAAGACAAGATCAGTCATAGATGTATTATCCGGTAAACTTACCGAAGGTGAATTCCAGCTAAGCTCTACTTTACCCTCAGCGGGGAACAGCATTGCATTCAGTGAATCTTCTAATAGTGTATGAGAATTGGCAAAGCCGGTACAGGTTAAAAGATTTTTATCATATAGAAGAGTCGTTTTAAAGTTTGCTACATTGATGAAGTTATTTACATAGAGCGGTACGAAGGCAGCATTCCCCGGACAAATTTCGTCAGCCCCGGCCACAGCCTGCAAGCGTAAGCTAATTTCTTCGGGGACTTCCACAATAAAAGTAGTATCACATCCCACCTGATCCATCACAACGCAGGTATAGAATCCTGAAAGGAGGTTAAAGAACCCACCATCATTGATTTGAAAAGTAAGTCCATTATTATTGGAGTAAAAAAGTGTATCACTTCCTCCCAAAGCACTTATTTCGATGGAACCATTGCTTTGTCCTGAGGAACAGATTCCAATCTGAACATTGGTGATCTCAGGTGCGTCCATGTTCTGGATGACGATAGGGTTATTGATGTAAACATCCTGGCAGTTTGAAGAGTCACGGACCCGAACGGCATAGTTGCCGGCCGAAAGTCCGGTAAAATTGCCATGGTTGGTAAAGTATGTGGCTCCATTGTCGATGGAGTAGAAAAGCATATCACTTAAACCAGAAACGGCATTGATAGTTATGGATGCATCCTGTTGTTGGCAGTGTTCATGAGTATGATCCACACTTGATATGAGTATATCTCCGGCATCAACAATAGAGAAAGGCCCGAAACGGGTAGTACAGTCGTTGCTGTCCAATACTTCCAGCCTGTAGGTCCCAACGGGAAGGTGATAGATCGCAAGAGAATATGCTATAGGATTGCCAAGGTCATTGACCCACTGCCAGGAGAGTGGTTCAACTCCGGAAACTGATATCCCTTTGATTGCTCCTGTGCTTCCACCACATGTTGTTGGGATGACTTCAAGGTTTGTTGTGTCGGCAAGGACCGGGGGGTAATTGGAGAGATGAATTGAATCAATTGTAAAGCAACCGGCATCATTTTCTACGTTTACCCAATACCATCCTGTATCATACACAGTGATCACCGGGGTCCCGAACTGGCCTGTGCTCCATTCAAAAACATCACCATCACAGTTGGCATTTAAGGTTACAGAAATATTTGCTGCACAGACAACGGTATCATTTCCAAGGTTTGGTTCAGGTGGAAGGGAAACATAAATGGTATCATGATTCTGAAATTCCTGGCCATAAAAGTAAGCTGTAAGTGTTACTATATATTCGCCGGAATCAGTATACAGGTGGTCTGGGTTTTCTATTTTGGAGTAGTTAGAAAAGCCCGAGGCAGGATCCCCAAAATCCCAAATCAGAGAATCCCGGTCAAAGGAGATATCGCAGGAAAAATGGGTAGGGTCCCCAAAGCACGCAGTGTCACTGTTTATTGTAATTACAGGGTTGAAGTAAGATTGTATGAAAGGCGGTAGCCCATATTGACAGATCCTACTGTCCAGGCTGATTCCCATATGAACATAATTGCAGCCAGGACCATAAACATTCGGGTTCATAATTACACTAATCCTGCTTTCATCAAGAAGGGCAAGATAAATTCTCAGGTCATGCCCCAATTGAAGTGCTCCCGGTGTTTCATCAGGTTCGACTACTATTCGACGGGAGTCGATAATGTCCTGGTGAGACCCTGCATTCAGGTCATATTGATAAAGACAAGAAAGGCCTTGCCAGTTCGAAACGTACAAAACATTGCTGTTGGATGAAAAGGCCACCCCGTATGGGACATCCCAAAATAAATACGTACTATCAATTATGGGATCGCTCAGTTCACCGGTTTCATTATTAAAATCAAATATCTCAACGCTTTCTAAATAACCATTGGCCTCTGCCAGGAGCGTTCCGTCAGGAGAAACTGTCATATATCCTTTCGAATTTATGTGTCCACCTGAAATCACTACCCCCGCCTGACTGATAACCGGAGTATGATTTACTCCCAATTGCGAAACAAGGTATGAATGGTAAATATTTGTACCGTATAAATGTGTAATTACCCAGGTTCCGGAACCCGATTTATTATGCACTGCTGTTACCTTTTCGCATACGGGTGTATACAGCAGAATATTTTTTTGAACGGCATCTATTTCACCGTAGCCTCCATTTAGTGACATATCCACCAATGAATATCTCAAGCCATTTAATAAATTATGATTTGCGGCATCAACTGTGAAAATATAATAGAATCCTTCAGATCCCGGTTTTGGTACAACGATAGCGGATTGTGTGCTTGAAGGATGCCCCATTAAACCGATCCCATTAGGCATTATTTGATGATCCCTTTGCCAAACTGTATCACCGTCGGTGTAAAACAATAATTCGCCATCTGGCGATGACATAGCAGCACATCCTTCTAATGTATTTAATGCTCCATCTGTTAAGGCAGTGGGTAAGCCCCCATTTGAAAAATCAAGTCCGGCGTATTTGCCAAAATACCAGATGTTGGATTCACTTTGCTGGGGATAACTATGTAAACTTATAAACAGAAAGGTCAGGAGGGAACAAGCAGCCCTCAGCATGTTCAGCCGTGTAAGATAATTTTTGGATTTATTTTGACGCATTCAAAACCTTTTAAAACTGCCGTATGTAGCCAACTTAACCCACGCTCTCTCAAATGTATGAAAAAATGTTTATGTGCTATGATAATTGCTATGAGGAGATGTTTTTATGGTAATACTTTATTTGTTAAAATAGTGTAGACCTGTTGTTGGTTGAAAAAATACATCCAGCTTATGCAAATATAAGCGTTTTAAGTCTAAAAATCAATTGTTTATAATTATATCTTAATACATACCCAAATTCCTTTTTTGTATCAAACTTCCATTACCGCTTCTTCTAAAATGCCTGTCAAATAGGTTCTGGTAAGCTTCCTGAATATGTTTTTACAATTATTGGCTGGCCTTTTTTATCCTTTTGTTCAAGAGTTTCTATGACTTCGGCATACCGGGACCACCTGATTATTTTAACTCCTCCAATAGCTCTTTGATCTTTATTATCATAGGATTCTTTTTAAACCAAATCTGCTTATAATAAACAGATCCTCCGGGTTCGATCAGATAAGCCATATTAGGCC
Organism: uncultured Bacteroidales bacterium; assembly: GCA_964487735.1. GTDB lineage: Bacteria > Bacteroidota > Bacteroidia > Bacteroidales > B18-G4 > B18-G4. Next base: position 24,444 of record CAZASJ010000030.1, read on the forward strand.
CCTGCCCAAACTCCATCCAAAAATAATTATCCTGATTGTCGATGAGCATTTTGGCCTGTAGGTTGCATTCGCCTTTCCACTTGTTGGCCAGATCTTTCCTTTCGCCATATGTCCCGGGCTGTGATGTTCTTATTTTATTTTTTCTGTCAGCCTGGCTCGACCAGATTTTCCTTTCTTCGGAATATGGACTGATTGTATCAAATGGATGGGCTTCAACCACATGAATGAAATAAACAATGACCTTATCCTTAAAGGAATTTCTGATATCATTGATATGCTTCATGTTTTTCTGAGAAGGGCCGCATGAGTAGCTTCCGCTCACAAGTAAAATAGGCTTCCCTTTTTTCAATTCATTGTACAGATCGAAGCTTTCACCTGATGGTGAATAAAGTTTGAAATTATTGACTTTTTCTCCAACGGCAAATCCAAGGTCATTGTCGCTGATGAATCGATTGTTTATGGCTACTGAATGTGTGATCTTTATCTTTTCCGAATCATCCGGCAGACTGAATTCATCTGAAATATCATGGGTATTCCCTCCAAAATTGCAGGATGTCAATAGTAGAATTGCCAGAAATATGATATGCTGCTTTGTAAATGTTTTCATTTAGTTGTTTTTAGCGATCCAAATCGCTGATGCAAAGGTAAAGCTTTTATTATGGACCGGATTGGAAGTTGGAATTGCAGATCACTGGCGTCCGCTAAAGTTTTATTATTATGACTAATGTCTTCAATAGATTAAATCTCAAATACTTTTCTCCTGTCGGCGCTATTCTTAAATTGTAAATCCCATATCGGAAATTAACTCAACATCCCGAAAAACCAGAATTCTTTGAATTCATTGTTTTTCGTGGATCCCCGATCCCGAGAACTCGGGATCGGGACTCAACACTCAAAACTTATTTTGACTTCTGACTACTGACTTCTGACTTCTTCTCATTTATACATAGATCCTTTTATACAGACAGCACCGACCGCAATTATTGTTAAATAAATGATGGTATAAGCTATTTCAATTCTTCGTATCTTTATTGGTTAAATACATACTCTTACTACGCATGGATACGATCACAATTAAAACCCTGGCTTTTGCAGGTGCATCGGTAAAGCTGCATCAGGATGCCATAGAGATGCTGAAGCTCAGATATGGCCTTGAAAGCATAAATACATCCGATCGCTCAAGGATACTGTACTTTCTTACAGGCGGCTCGGAAGCAGAAGCCGTTAAAAACCTGCATAAATCAAATTTCCAACTTTTGGTGGCATCGGGCAAGACCAATGCCCTGGCTTCTGCAATGGAAGTAAAGGCTTATAGCAATCAACATGGTTTTCGCAATAAGCTTCTTTGCCTGGATGATGATGTGGACAAGAAACTGTTCGAAAAGTATATTCAGGTGTTTACTGCTCTGGATAATTTGAAGGGGAAGCGGCTGGGACTGATTGGTGAGGTGTCGGGATGGCTGATAGCCAGTAGTATATCCTCCGAGCTATTGAAGGAAAAGCTTGGAATAGAACTTGTCAGGATCCCCTGGTCGGAAGCCGGAGATTATAAAGATTTCGAAGCAGATAAGTGCTTTCTGGAATGCTTTCACTCCGGTCGTCAATATAATATTGAAGATGCCGGTAAAGTGAACAGCCAACTAAAAAAGCTAATCGAAGACCATCGGCTGGATGCTATCACCGTTGAATGTTTTTCACTTGTTCAGGAAAAAAGTGTTACTGCCTGCCTTGGCCTGTCTTTCTTAAATGATCTAGGCATCCCGGCGGGATGTGAAGGCGACCTGTGCAGTGCAACCGCCCTCATGATAGCGAAGGAACTGACAGGAGAACTTCCATGGATGGCCAATGTAGCAGGGTTCAAGAAGAATGAAGTGCTGTTTGCCCATTGCACAGCTCCTGTTGGGGTCCTTTCTGAATATCATATCAATACTCATTTTGAAACAGGAAAAGGAACCGCCATTCACGGTAGGTTCAAAGAGCGTGAGGTGAGTGTATTCAGGTTAAATAATACCCTCGATCAGGTTTTCCATGCCCATGGCAAAGTGGTGGATGGCATGTATGAAAAAAATGCATGTCGCACTCAGTTGCATGTCGAATTTGATGAAACAGTCATTCATGAAATGAAAAATAATCCATTGGGGAACCATCATTTGATTATCCCGGGCGATTGGAGGGAAAAGCTTGAGATCCTGTCAGCGATATTTGGGAATAATGAATAAAGAACTCTCCTTCATTTCATTTCGAAGAGCAAGGCAAGGAACAAGGAACAAGGAATAAAGAATAAAGAATAAAGAATAAAGAATAAAGAATAAAGAATAAAGAATAAAGAACCAGTATCCACTTTGTTCACCGAAGCTTTTCATCCTTCGCCCTGGCTTCGGATGATGAAAAGCGAAGATGAAGCATCAACTCACAATCCCCAGTGGCTCTGTATCCTTCCACACCCCTCTTGTAAAGTCGGGTACTTTTACTGAATTGCTTTTGTTCCTGGTAGAGATCTCGCTGAGTTCAACCACCGACGACCATGCAGCTGCATCATATACATTTTGATCAAGAGGGAGCCCTTCGCGTAGGCATTGTATCAATCGCCAGTCCATGATAAAATCCATACCACCATGGCCACCAACTTCTCTTGCTTTTTCCCCTACTTTCTTAGCCAGGGGGTGTTCGTATTCATTTATGATCTGGTCATATTGTTCATCATCCAGCCAGGAGTGTGCATTTGGTTCGAGAGCGATTTTTCGGGCCGGCCATTTTTGAGCAATACCCTTGGTGCCACTTACCAGATGAATACGGCTATATGGCCGCGGACTGGTGGTGTCGTGTTGCACCATGATGGTTTTCCCATTATGGGTCTTGATGAGCGTTGTATTCATATCCCCTAAGAGGTACTCTTCCATCGCCTCCGGCGAGCCCTTTCCGAATTTTTCTTCTGCATAGGCAGTCATTCCCACCTGATCGGTCGACATAGACGATAAATAATCAAACCTGTCTCCCCGGTTGATGCCCATGATCTGTGCCACAGGGCCCAACCCATGTGTAGGATAAAGGTTGCCGGTGTGGTCTTTAGCCCAGTCAAGGCGCCACATGCCCTGGTAGCCGGTCTCTTTATCAAACTTCAACCAGCGCAGATCGTGAATGTATGCGCATTCCGCATGCATAAGTTCGCCGAAAAGGCCTTTCCTGGCCATATTTAGCGTGGCCATTTCAAAAAAGTCATAACAACAGTTCTCCAGCATCATAAATTGTTGCTGAGTTTGTTCAGCAGTGTCAACCAATTGCCAGCATTCATCCAATGTCATGGCTGCCGGAACCTCAACGGCAGCATGCTTGCCCTGTTTCATGGCATAAACTGCATTTGGAGTATGATACCTCCAGGGTGTGCAGGCATAGATTAGGTCAATGTCATCCCTTTCACACATTTTCATCCAATGATCATCGTTTTCACCATAAGCGGCGGGTTCGGCGCCTCCTTTTTCCACAACGATCGCCTGAGCCTTTTTAACCCTTTCAGGGATGATGTCGCAAACCGCAGTGATTTCAACACCTTCAACATTCAATAGCCTGCTAACAGCACCCATGCCTCTCATTCCCAGCCCGATCAATCCAATGCGTACTGTTTGCATAGGAGCTGTTCTGATACCCATTACGGTTTTCTGTCCCGGCAGGGGGATCGGGGTGAAGAGATTGTTTTCTATCTCTTTTCCGATGTTTGCCAATCCGGGCAATGCCATGCCTAATCCTGCCAGTCCGGCAGCAGTTGATTTAAGGAAATTTCTGCGATTTGTCATGCTTGGTTTTTTTTGTTGGGATAAAGATAAAAAAAAGAGGGTTGCCAACATTATTAAGGGTGGCAACCCTCTTTGTAAAATCAAACTTTCTTCAACTTCCACTTTCCCCGCTTGAACAGGATCACAGCAATGATGGTCATGGCGGTCTCTGCACTGAGAATTGCGAAAAATACACCGTATTCCCGGAATCCCATGTTGATTGCAAGGCTGTATGCCAGCGGGATCTCCAGCATCCAGAAACAAAAGAAATTGATCCAGGTAGGGGTACTGGTATCGCCTGCCCCGTTAAAGGATTGTATCATAACCATCCCAATACCATAAGCCAGGAATCCAAAGCTGATGACCTGCAAAGCACTGGAACCAAAGGCAATAACTGTTTCCTCATTTGTAAACATTCGCATGAAAAAATCAGGGAACAGCACGAAAAAGGTGCCAATGCTTCCCAACAGCAGCACATTCACAAGTGCGGTAAGCCATACCGATTTTTCTGCCCTGTCGGGTTTTCCTGCTCCAAGGTTTTGTCCTACAAGTGTGGCGGCTGCATTGCTGATTCCCCAGGAAGGCATCAAGGCGAAGATGATGATACGGATGGCAATGGTATATCCGGCCAGGACTTCACTTCCGTAAACGGATAGGATACGGAACAGTCCGATCCAGCTCGATGTGGCGATAAGCGTTTGCATGATACCACCGGCAGAAATACGCAATATCTCTCTGATCATTTTAAAGTCGATGATAATACTCGCCCGACTCAGTTTTATCCTGTGCTTCATGCCAAAGAGCAGGTAAAGCTGGTAGATAACAGCAACGCCTCTGCCTATATTTGTGGCAATGGCAGCTCCTGTTATCCCCATCTCGGGGAATGGCCCCAGGCCAAAAATGAGGCAGGGGTCAAGGACTATGTTCAGGGTGTTTGCTACGATCAAAACACGCATGGAGATGGCTGCATCACCTGCACTCCGAAAAACAGCGTTGATGATAAAGAGCATCATAATGACCGAATTTCCACCCAGCATCCAGGCGGTATAGCCTGACATCTCAGAAGCAATTTCTGCCGATACACCCATAAGTGTAAGCATTTTTGGTGCATGAAACCATCCCAGCCAGGCGATCATCACTGATATGCCAATACCGGTAATGATGGCTTGAAAAGCTACCTCTGCTGCCTTTCCCGGCTTTTTCTCACCAATCCTTCTTGAAACCAATGCTGACGTAGCCATACTCAGACCAACTGCCATGGCATATACGATGGTGATCAGCGATTCGGTGATCCCAACGGTAGCAACTGCATCAGGTCCTAATTTGGCTACAAAGAATATATCGACTATTGCAAAGATGGATTCCATAAGCATCTCAAGCACCATGGGCACCGAAAGTAATAGTACGGCCCTTCCCAGATGCCCGCTGGTAAAATCCTGCTCTGTTCCGCTAATGGATTCCCATATATCTCTTAATAACCGTTTCAATCGTTTTTTTCTTGAATTGCTTTGCGAAGATAGATATGTTGAAGAATATAAATGTTTACTCATGTTGTTTTCGTTTAAAATGTTGTTTTCTTAAAATGATCAATCTGGGGTTTCTTGATCCGTTAAACGTGAACCCGGGGCTGCAAAAAGCCACCGCATCAGTAAGTGTGTAAATAAGTGTTTTCATGATCTTGTGGTTTAATAAATAAAATGAATAATAGTGAATAGGCACAGGAATAGAGCCTGTGGTAAGTACTTTAATAAGGGGAATGAATCCAGGGATCAGGAAGATGTCCGGAGCGTGCCCCTAACTGGGCACAATGATATTATAAAGAAATGTTTTCATGGGCTCTTCCTGTTGTGAGTTAGCAACAAATATAGGAATTTTTCGTAAACTTGCAGTCTGTTAGAACTTTTATGCATTACAATTGTTAGCAATCTAAATTAATTGAATAGAAATGACTAACGAACAAAGAATATCTTTTTTTAAGAAATGGTGGATATCACTGAGGCCATTTTCATATCCGGCATCTACAATGCCTGTTGTATTTGGCACTGTGCTGGCATATGTTTATGGTGGTGAAGTATTCAATTTCTGGTATTTTCTGCTTGCCTTTTTCGGGATGGTTTTCCTGCATGCAGGGGCGAATGTCCTCAACGATATAATTGATTATAAGAAGGGACTCGATAAAGTGCCTGCACCCGTAAGTGGTGGGGTTGTCAGGAGGCTGATCTCCATTCAGGAAGCAAAGTATGCCAGCACAATTCTATTTAGTGTAGGTACCTTCATGGGGCTGACACTTGCCTATTTAACCAGTCCATGGCTATTGTTGATTGGAGTTCCCGGAATTTTAATCGGTGTTTTTTACTCCCTGGGCGGGAAGGTCGCATTAAAATACCATGCCCTTGGTGAACTGGCTGTATTTCTCAATTTTGGAACACTTGGGGCATTGGGTGCCTGGTTTGTACAAACCGGAACCTTCTCCTGGATTCCGGTTATCTGGGCTTTGCCGATGTCAATGCTGGTAATAGGGATTCTTCATGCCAATAACTGGCGTGATATCAAATCCGACAGGGAAGGGAATATTTATACCATTGCTTCCATGATGGGCGATAAGACCTCATTAAGGTATTACGGATACCTGATCTTCGGCCCCTTCCTGGTTGTGCTGGGACTTATTCTTGTGCCTTACCTGGCCTTCCCAAATGTAACTTTTATGCCATTTACTTTCGCTATTGTAATTCTTTCTCTTCCCATGGCACTTAAACTGTGGCAGAAAGCATTGAATCGCAAAGAGCCTAAAAACCCGATCGATTTTGTCGCACTTGATGGCGCAACTGCACAATTTAACCTTGTTTTCGGACTTTTATGTACCATTGCACTTGTTCTTGAGGCAGTGTTAAGGATCTGGATATAAATGATGAACACTAAAAATATTGATAAGGGTAATCAACTGTGGTGGGTTACCCTTTTTGCTTCAACCCTTTTTATTGTAATGTTTGTTTTTAAGCAGGTAGGGGGATTTGATTTCTGGTATTGGATGAGTAGTAACCTGCTGGTATTATTAACACTGGTATTTATTCTGGATCGAAGCAATGGGAAGGAGTTAAAGCGGGATTTGGGGGAACATCTCCTACGGAAAGTAATATTTGGTATCATTGCTGCCATCGCATTATTTGTTGTATTTTATGTGGGAAACATTCTCATTCGCCTTCTGTTTGAAAAGGCAGGTGACGGGATCCAAAATGTTTATTCCTTTAAACAACAGGCAGCACCTATTCGAATCGGGTTGCTTATGTTGCTGATCATCGGCCCCGGTGAAGAACTTTTTTGGCGTGGATACCTGCAAAGAAGACTTGGCTTAAAATTCGGGAAGATGACAGGTTTCATACTGGCAACATTCTTATACACTGTAGTTCACCTTGCAACAGGAAACATGGTGCTGGTTCTGGCTGCACTTATCTGTGGTGTATTCTGGGGATGGCTTTATATGAAATATAAAAGCATGACCATCAATATTATCAGCCACACTGTTTGGGATATAGCTGTGTTTTTACTGCTGCCCTTTACTGCATAATTCTACTTGCCAGCCTGGATTTCTTTTATAAAATAAATGGGGGAGAGGGCTGAAATCAAATAAGATTTACGAAGCATGATACCCTATCTCTTCATAATCAGCCTGCTTCCCTGAATGCCGGTATTATCATATATCCTCAAAAGGTATTGCCCTGCCGGGATGGCAGAAATGTCAATAAGTCTTTCGGAATGATCTTTTTCGCTTAACAGGATACGACCGTACATATCGATGAGATCATAATTCACTGCGGAATTTCCCCCCGGAAAATCAAAGTGCAGGATATCCCTTGCCGGAACGGGATAAACACTGAGCTCAATATTCTCAAAAGCCTCATTTATGGAGGTTATGGTGCCAGTGGCTACTCCACATAGGAAATTGCTGTAATTGGCTCCGCTTTCTATGATTATTTCGCCAAAAGTGAGTTCACCCTGAAAAAGACCGGACACAAAGAGCTCATCGTTCTTATTTTTACACATTGATTCTGCCATTGCGCGCTCTCCGGAGATTTGAGTGCCCCAGGCGGGAGTACCGTCCTCTGTATAGCGTACCATAAATATCTCCGCCGATCCGCAGCATAATGTATATTTTAAGCTAAGATCGCTGAAATAGATGGTATCGAGGAAATGCCCTGAAATGTATAGATCATTCAGGGGGCCTGCAGCCACTGAAATTAGCTGATCACTGCCCAGTCCGTAGCCATGGTCTGCCCAGAGCAATTCGCATCCGGCAGTGTATTTTGTGATGAAAATGTCTATGTTAAAAGCACCGGCATTAAAAATATAGGGGCCAAATTGTACATCATCCGTAAAATTACCGGTAAAAAATATATCGCCATCATTATCGAAAGTCACAAATGATTTGGCATTTAACCCATTTCCATCTACCTGCATGGCATACAGGAAATTCCCATCACCGGTGAATTTTGCAATAAAAACACCGGTAGGGTCAAGGGTGGTAAGCAAAGTGTCACCTACCTGAATATCATAGAAAAAGGAGCCGGAAAAAATGATATTCCCTTCATTGTCGCATGATATGGAATACGATTGATCGCTGGAAGACCCACTGGCCTGTTGCAGCCAGATCAATTCTCCGCTTGCATCATATTTAGCAAGAAAAATATCGGAACCTCCCATCGAGTAAATTGTCGTATCGGCAAATGAAATTGAATCGTAATAATGCCCGGTGATGATCATATTTCCATATGGATCGGTATCAAGGGCATTTATGTAATCTGTTTTCGGGCTTCCAATATGCTTCGCCCAAAGGAAATTCCCATCGCTATCATGCCGTGATATGAAGATATCCTGGCTTCCCTGACTGACAAATGTTTCGCCGCCTATATTTGTAGTGCCGTAAAAGGAGCCGCAGCTGAAAATCCCTTCATCATCAATGGATATACCATGCAAATAGTCGTAATCAGCCCCCCCTTCCTGCCTGGTCCAGAGCACCTCTCCTTCAGGGTCATACTTAACAATAAATATATCGGTCCCACCTGATGATATCAGGCTTTCCGTTCCAAAAACAGCTGTTTCAACGAAATTTCCACCCATAAAAAAGTTCCCGGTGGCATCGCTCATGAGGATGCTTTTCGTTTCTCCGTAAAATGGTTGCCCGCATGCCTGTGCCCAGTTGAAACCGGCCTGCGAATTAGCAGAAAAGAATGAGAAGATTATGAGGGAGATTATAAATAGTTGTTTCATAGTATGAATATATGTAGGAGCAAAGATACGAAAAGGGATTTGTTT
>CAZASJ010000031.1:0-29091 GCA_964487735.1 uncultured Bacteroidales bacterium
GTAGTGCAGATAACCCAACTCTTTGGCAATGCGAGCGTTCTCTACCATGCTTAAGAATAATCTCAGGTGCAAGTGGACCGGGAAGTTTTCCTGCTTTGCCCAGCACCATATTCCATGCATTGTCATCCATCATGGAGTAGCGCTCCTCGCCTTTTGCCATTTGCATGAGGTTCAGCAGTGCAATGTTCTTCACGTACTGGCTGTAGGGTGTTACCAGCGGCGGATAACCAAGCCTTGGCCACACATATTCTACTTCATCAAAAAGTTTGATAAGCAGTTCATCTTCGCTAAGTTCAGGGTTTCCGCCCGACTTTAGGGAGAAGTTGATACTGTCGTGCACACCCTTCAGATCAGCCATAAGGCTACCCATCATCCCTCCTGGAAGCCCTGACTCGATCATGAGTGATGACATATATCTGTTTTTTGGATTGATCCAATACCCCAGGAAATCATCCATAAATCCCTGTGTCATTGCACGGGCTTCCATGTATGCCTTCATGTTTATTTCAGGAACATCAAAGCCAGCATCATCCAGCATATCCCTAATAGTGATTACATCAGGGTGAACCATCCCCCATGACAGGGGTTCCATGGCCACATCCAGGATGTCGGCGCCGGCTTTTGCCACTTCCAGCATGGAGGCAACTGAAAATCCCGGGCCTGAGTGTCCATGATATTGTACCAAAATATGAGGATATTTTTTCTTGATGGCAGCAGTTAACTTGCCCAATGTTACCGGGCGGCCAATGCCTGCCATATCTTTTAAGCAGATTTCATCACATCCATATTCTACTACCTTATCCACCACTTTCATGTAATACTCAACAGTATGTAGCTTCGAATAGGTGATACAAAGAGCAGCCTGTGAGATCATCCCTGCTTCCTTGGCATACTTAACCGACAGTTCAAGGTTGCGGTGATCATTCAATCCACAAAACGAACGTGATATGTCCGTACCCTGTGCTTTTTTCACTTTGTACATCAGACGACGCACATCAGCAGGTACAGGGAACATGCGGATTCCGTTCAGGGCCCTTTCCAGCATATGCGTTTGAATGCCAACATCATTGAAGGGCTGGGTCCAGTCACGTACTGCCTTATTTGGGTTTTCACCATACAGCAGGTTTACCTGTTCAAAGGCTCCCCCATTGGTTTCCACACGTGCAAAACAGCCCATATCAATGATGACCGGAGCAATTTTCGTGAGCTGATCAACCCTTGGGACGTATTTTCCGGACGACTGCCACATGTCGCGGTAGACGAGGCTGAATTTTATGGGTCTCTTTTTAACCATATCTAGTGTTTGTATTTTTCAGTTTGTTAATTCAATTAAACATTCCATTTGGCTTTGCGTTTCTCCAGGAAGGATGCCATGCCCTCCTGCCCCTCTTCTGAGGCGCGCAGCTCAGCGATCAGCTTTGCCGTATAATCAATGGAATCTTCAAAGTTGTATTTGTTGAACAGATTGTAAATGAGTTTTTTGGTAGCTTCCATAGCTGCCGGACCGCTGCTCATCAACATTTTATGGGTAAAGGAAAGCTGAGCTTCCAGAGCTTCCTCATCTTCAAATGATTTATTTACCAGCCCGAATGATTCGGCTTCCTGGCCAAGAATGCGTCTGCCGGTGATCATCAGGTCACGGGCTCCGCTTTCACCAATACGTTTACACACATAAGGCGAAATGGTAGCAGGGGCAATTCCCAGCTTTACTTCAGAAAAAGCAAATTTAGTGTCGTCCAGGCAATATACCATATCGCATGCTGCAAGCAGGCCATTGGCTCCTCCAATGGCAGCACCATGAACAACAGCGATCGTTGGCTTACTGCAAGTATAGATGGCATTGAAGCACTTAGCCAACTTCAATCCATCCTGGTAGTTTTCATCAAAACCGAATTGCGCAATGCCTTTCATGTAGTTGAGGTCAGCACCAGCGCAGAACGATTTTCCGCGCCCGCGGAGCATCACGAAACGCACATCATCCATATTGTTTGCCTTTTCAAATGCATCTACGATTTCCCCGATCATTTCGGCATTCATGGCATTGTGCACCTCCGGGCGGTTGAGCCAGATGATGCCGGCATTTTCGGTCTTTTCGAATTCTATATTATTGTAATTCATTTGTGGTTAATATTAAAAGGGATCCTGGTATATGAAAACTATTACCGGATATCGGGATTCTTACATTCTGAACACACCGAATTTTTGATCCGGGAATGGATTATTAAGCGACATGGCTATTCCCATTCCAATCACTTTCCTGGTATCAACCGGGTCGAGGATGCCATCATCCCAGAGCCTTGAAGTGCTGTAATAAGCCGAGCCTTCGATATCGTATTTCTTCTCAATTCCCATGCGCATTTTATCGATCTCCTCCTGGGGCATTTCTTCTCCCCGGGCAGCATACTGATCTTTTTTTACGGTAACCAATACATTGGCCGCCTGTTGCCCGCCCATCACGGAGATCTTTGCATTCGGCCACATAAAGAGAAGGCGAGGGTCGTATGCCCTTCCGGCCATTCCATAGTTTCCGGCACCAAAGGATCCTCCAAAGAGAATCGTGAACTTAGGCACATTTGCATTGGCAACAGCATGAACCATTTTGGCTCCGTCTTTAGCAATGCCACGATGTTCGAAATCCTTACCAACGATGAAGCCGGTAATGTTCTGCAGAAATACCAGCGGGATTTTACGTGAAGTACAAAGCTCAATAAAATGAGTCGCTTTTACAGCAGATTCGGGCATAAGCACTCCATTGTTGGCCAAAATTCCTACAGGATATCCCATGATACGGGCAAAACCTGTAACGATGGTAGGTGCATAATTTTCTTTAAACTCGTGAAACTTGCTCCCATCTACCATACGGGCGATTACTTCGCGTGAATCAACTGCCTTCTTAAAGTCGACCGGAGCAATGCCATAAAGTTCTTCAGGGTCATAAGCAGGTTCTTCCGGAGCGATCACATCCAGCATTTGCTTTTTGTGTTCATCCAGGGACTCAAAGATGTTACGACAAATCTGGATTGCATGTGTATCGTTTTCAGCAAGGTGATCGGCGACGCCCGATATGCGTGTATGCACATCTCCTCCGCCCAGTTCTTCAGCTGTTACAACCTCGCCTGTTGCAGCCTTCACCAGTGGTGGTCCGCCCAGGAAGATAGTCCCTTGATTCTTTACAATAATAGTTTCATCACTCATAGCAGGCACATAGGCCCCTCCCGCTGTACATGATCCCATTACAATGGCGATCTGTGGAACGCCCATGGCTGATAACTTTGCCTGATTATAGAAAAACCGACCAAAATGATTTTTATCAGGGAATACCGTATCCTGTTCAGGAAGAAAAGCGCCACCTGAATCGACCATATAAACTGTTGGCAGCTTATTTTCCATGGCAATATCCTGAGCACGAAGGTGTTTTCGGATGGTCCATTGCATATAAGTCCCTCCTTTTACGGTGGCATCATTGGCAATGATAACCGTTTCCCTTCCCTGTATCACACCTATTCCCGTAACGATCCCGGCAGAGGGGAATCCATTATCATATTGATCGTATGCTGCGAGGGATGAAAGTTCCAGGAATGGAGTATTTGGATCTATTAGTTTACTGATCCTTTCACGAGCAAGGAGCTTGCCCCGTTCCTTGTGTTTATTGATGGCGTTTTCGGATCCGCCTTTGGTCACATCCTTAAGAATTCCTTTGTATTTGTCGAGTAATTTAAGAAAGGCTTTCTTGTTTTCTTTAAACTCCTTTGAGTTTACATCAATTTTAGTCTCTAGTTTGAACATCTGAAGGCTTTTATTTAAAAGAAGATGAAATGAACAATTTGGTATATTTCAACACAATAAGATGCAATTATAACTAAAATTTCCTTTTTATAAAAATTAAGTTTTCAGTATATGTAAAAGCGTTGAATTGATTGAATTTCAAGCAGTTTTATCAACAAATCAAAAGATATCCACATGCCTTGCGGAAATGGGGAAATTTATTATATTAGCAAGAGAAAAAAAATCAGACTTTCCTTATAAGCTGATTGATAATTCGTTGCACCTAATACATAAAACTTAATACTAGAAAATATGAGTTTCAACTACCCCAAAAAAGTACGTATAGGCGACATCACCGTCAGAGACGGATTTCAACACGAAGAACAATTCATTCCAACGGAAGCCAAGCTATGGGTTCTTGAGCAATTGATCCTTGCAGGTTTCAAAAATATTGAGTCAACTAATTTTGGCAACCCTAGAGGGATGCCTCAGTTCCAGGATGCCGATGAACTAATGATGGGGCTTCATAAGAGTAAAAAAGTAAAAGATAAACTGGGCGATGTAACCGTTACAGCCATCACCATACGGGAACGCGCCATTGACAGGGCCATTCAGGCCAAAAAGGACGGATATGGCCCCGACCGCATACTTGTCATGGTATCCACTTCTGAGTCACATCAAAAGAAAAATTCAGGCCTGACAATTGCAGAATACCTTAAGATGTGTGAAGAATACATTCCGAAATGCCACGACGCAGGCATCCTGGTTAACGGAACAGTAAGCACGATCTGGGGCTGCCCGATCGAAGGCCCTACCGAAATGAAAAAAGCCATTGAATTTACCAAGCGCTTTCTCGATATGGGTGCTGATGATATTGAGCATGCCGATCATGATGGTTCTGCTTCTCCCGACAGGGTTTATAAGTATTATTCCATGCTGATGGATGCCATTCCAAATCCGGAAAAACACATCGTTCACTTTCATACCACCCGGGGTTGGGGACTGGCCAATGTCCTGGCTGCCCTTCAGGCCGGTATGACCAATTATGAATCAACCATGGGAGGCATTGGAGGCCAGCCTGCAAATTTCGTAAGCGGCGTGCCTGTTTCAGGTACCGGTAAGTATTACTATCGTGATCCAAACATTGTTGGCCTTGTATCAACCGAAGACATGGTCGTGATGATGGATGAAATGGGCATCGACACAGGACTTGATGTTGACAAAGTACTGGAGATTGGCCGCATGGTTGAACGCATCTGCGGCAGGCCACTTCGTTCAGAAGCCATTAAAACGGGTAGGATTCCAAAAGAACTAAGCGGACGTAACTGGTAGAAGTGAGTCGTGCCCGGGGCCTCCATGCCAGTGCCTGATTGTAGCTATTAATTGAACAATTTATTTACTTTTTCATTTATAATACTAAGCAGGAACGTGGTAAAAAATACCCGTGACTAAATCAAATGTTATATGAGTTTAAAGATCATCGAAACCCCTCGTGATGGTTTCCAGGGGATGCCATTGTTTATACCTACAGCTGTAAAAACAGACTACATCAACCAGCTCTTTAAGGTGGGTTTTGAAACAATAGAAGTGGGCAGTTTTGTTTCGCCAAAGGCGATCCCTCAAATGAAAGATACTCCGGAGGTATTGGCCGGGCTTGATTTAAAAGAAACATCTTCAAAAGTGATGGCACTTGTCGCAAATATGAAAGGTGGTCTTGAGGCTGTACAATTTAACATCGTTGACCAATTATATTTCCCCTTTGCTCTTTCAGAAACGTTCCAGCAAAAGAATATCAATTCCAGTTTCGATAAGTCTAAATTATTGGTCAGAAATCTGCGTCGTCTTACAATAGAAAATAAAAAGGAATTGCTTATCGTAATATCAATGGGTTTCGGAAACCCCTACGGAGATACCTGGTCGATTGACATGTTGGAAGATTTTGCAGGATATTTTTACGAACAAGGTTTCAGAGTGATTCCCATTGCGGATGTTGTTGGCCTGGCAGGACCCGATCTGATCCATGATGTTTATTCAAGGCTTGTACCGGCCTTCCCTGATGTAGAATTCGGTATTCATCTGCATACCTTTCCAAATGATTACTACGATAAAATAGATGCAGCATATACAGCAGGAGTCAGGCGTTTCGACACCGTGCTGGGTGGTATCGGCGGATGCCCTATGACCGATCGGGACCTTCTGGGTAACCTGAATACTCTATCGCTGATTGAATACTGCGAAAAGAATGGCATTGAACACGGTCTGGATGCCAAATTGCTGAGAGATATCGCTTCTAAGTACAGTTTTTAAACATTGGGGCACCGGAACCAGATACTGGAAACTTCACCTTCGCTTTTCATCATCCGAAGCCTTCCGCGAGCGCTGAAGCTACGGTGGATGAAAAAACACTGGAACACTGGAACTAAATTTCTGCCAGCTTAAAAGTTTCTTTCACCCTCACCCCCTTCTCTGTTTCCTCCAGGGTACAACATTCATGGTAAAGGTCATGCTCAAAGAACAGCACAAAATCCCCGGGAACAGCTTCATTGTAGAACCTGACCTTATCATCCAGAGTCAGGAGTGGTTTGGTATCATAGGCCATGATCCAGGGCATGGGAATATGCGTTGTGGCCGGTAAAAGATCAGCCATAAAGGCTACTTTTCGACCATGATAGTTAATGATTGGAATTATCTGGCCTTCAGTATGCCCATTGAATATCCTGACGGAGATGTTTGGTAATATTTCGCCTTCTTCTTCAATGAGTTTCAATCGACCGCTTTCTTCAATGGGATATATATTTTCCTTTAAGAAGGATGCACTTTCACGATGATTTGGGTTTGTGGCCCATTCATACTGAGGTTTGCTCACCCAGTAGGTAGCATTGGGGAAAGCCGGTTCCAAAGCAGTGTGATCATCGTTGTATTTGATACTTCCGCCACAATGATCGAAATGCAAGTGTGTAAGGATCATATCTGTTACATCAGATGGTTTGAAACCAAATTTTGCGAGTGAATTCTCAAGGCTATCATCCCCATTCAGGTAATAATGCTTTAGAAAGCTATGGTCCTGTTTCTCTCCGATGCCATTATCGATCAAGATCAGCCGATCTTCATCCTGAACGAGCAAACAGCGCATGGCCCAGTTGCAGAGGTTGTTTTCATCAGCAGGGTACTGTTTTTGCCAGAGCACTTTGGGCACTACTCCAAACATGGCACCGCCATCTAATTTCAGGTTTCCGGTTTCTATTGGAAAAAGGTTCATAGAAGTGTTGAGTTTTGAGTGTTGAGTGTTGAGTGGATCGTTTAATAAACCAATTAGATATTAGAAAGTTCATTTAATGCAAATGCATAAGCACCCACTGCAACGGCCCTGGAGGTTCCAAGCCTTGAAACGCCCACTCCTATTTTCTTGACAGGATCGTAATTTATTACCTTATCGCTGAACGGGATCTTCACCAACTTAGAAGTATCTTTAGAAAAGGCGTTAAATCCGTTCATATCTTCCAGATTATAGGCCAATACTTCCATCCGTGGAAGTTTTTCACTACTTAATTCTATGAATTGATGATTCATTTCATTTACAAGCCCCTGAAGGAACAGTGGCCAGGCACCGGCCAGCCCGCCACCGATTACAACAAGGCTATCGGTGAGACTAACAGCATCTGCGAGTGTATTTCCAGCCACTTCAGCCAATTCATCAAATGCAATTTTGGCCGCTTCAACATTGCCTTTCTGCTTCGCTGTGCCAATCTTAAATATCACCTCCGGATCCGGAGCATCAGCCAACGAAATACCTGCTTCTCTGGCAAAAACTCTTCTGACACCGCGAATGGCAACACTATCCTCTGCACTTGTTTCCGGGTATAGCTTATTGCGCATTCTGTTTATTTCAAATGCAGCGGAATTATCCCCCGTAAACAGCTGCTCTTTTCTCACCATCCCTCCACCAAAGCCGGTTCCAAAAGTTACTCCCAGCAAATTATTATACCTCTTGTTGCTTCCGGTTTTTTCCAATGCTTTATTCACTTCAGGGATGAGTCCGGCAATGGCTTCCCCATAAGTAAAAAGATCACCATCGTTATTAATAAAAACAGGAATACCAAAATGTTCTTCCAACATCGCCTTTAGCGGCACACCACCCCTGAACAAGGGTAAATTCTCCAGGTCGCCTATGATCCCTTTTTCAAAATCAGCCGGGCCCGGGAAACAAAAACTGATGGCTGATGGCTTCTCTCCTGATTGATCCTTAATCTGCTCAAACCCTGTAATAATCATCCTAAGCATTTCCTCAAGAGTATTCATTGCCGCAGCAAAGCGCACTTTTTTTCCAACCATCACGCCCCCTCTTACTGCGAAAAAGTCAAAGTTTGTCCCTCCGGCATCCAGCGAAAGTATGGTTCTTTTATCCTGCTTATAGTTCATTGATGTAATATTTGTTGCAAGATAATAAATTGAACAGAGAATAAGAAAGACTGAATAAGAAGATTAGAGACAGTGCTGGTTTATGCAAATTCCATGGCATAGAGACATGGTGCCAATCAAACTTCCAGATCATAGAATCCTTTACTAGAAGTTATTCATTTATGCATTTATTAATTTGACAATTTTCATATTTATCATTATCAGCAGTAGCTGAATACGTTGTTTTTGTTTACCAAATAAAAAGGCCTGTGCAAAAAACACAGGCCTGAATTATATGGTGTCCACCCTTGCCGCAGCTTCAGGAGGATCGTTATGGGGTTCCCTCACGGGGAACCACTTTTCTATATGTCAGGCTTATCCCAAAGTTGACAGCTTCCTTCGTAATCACGATCTTATCGTCTGAACTTTCTTTTAATTCATAGCCATCAGGCAATTCGGCTGACTTATAGCCCGGTCCATATATCCATGGACCATAGGGGCTGCATTCGATTGTAAAGTAGTTGTCAGGGCCATTAACTCCTTCATAGTAGAGGCCTCCTGGTTCGCCTGCTGTTTCCCAAATTTCATAATCTACTTCCCAGGCATAAAAGACGTTTGCCTGTCCGTTCCAGAATCTACCGTCGTAATACATAGTATAAAATCCGGGCCAGGCACTGTAATAGCGGCCATACTGAAATACAGGAGGTATATCGCCGGTACCGGCATCAATATAATCAGGTTGAACATCGATCCAGGTGATGGAAAGAAATGCATAACCGGGTTGGCCGTTTCGACCATACCAGGGTTCATCATTACATGAACTGAGAAATAGTGCCGTCACAATGAGGAAAAAGAGCCATCGTACTTGCAAGGCCCTCATCCCCGCTGCGGCTTTCAAACCGGATTTCAAAACATTTGCTTTCATCACTTCTAGATTTTAAGGTTAATAATTGGGGGCCCTGACCTTATAATCCAAACCTCATGCCAAAAATAAAAAGGGGGTGTCGGGTCCCGAATACCAGGTACCGGAAATGAATAACGAATAACAAGCAAAGAATAATCATTTACAAGGACCAAGTATCTAGCATCCAGTCCCGATTCCCGGTTCCCGGGATCGAGGATCCACGAAAAACAATGAAATCAAAGATTTCTGGTTTTTCGGGATATCCAGTATCCAGAATCCAGTATCCAGTTCCTGGGAAACGAAAAAAACTTAGAAATCTAATGAGAGTGAGAAATAGAACACCGGCTTATAGATATGTCCGTCCTCAACTCCCCAGGCAAGGTCGCCCCGCATAAAATATCCCAGTACACGGCTTCTGAGTCCGAAGCCAAAGCCGCCTACCAGTGGATCGCGTTGTTGTTCAACACGGATCAGCAGAGAACCATTGTAGATATATTTGGTATAAAGAGAATTCTCGCCGGAATAAGGGTTCCAGCTGGTCCATGCAGTCCCTGCATCAACAAAGCCAACCATCTGAAAATTATTCAGGAAGTCGGATTTGATTGGCCGGTTATAAAAATACCTGAAAACCGGCATGCGGAGTTCAGAATTGATCAGAAAGAAATTATTCCCGTTCCTGATATTTTGATGGAAACCCCTCATATTGGTTGCCAGGGTTTGAAAAGCATAGTTCTGGGTATAATCAATGGGAGTCTCCCTGTTGAATTTTGGTGCAAGCCAATTATCAGTCCCTCCCATATAATAAATCAGCTTATTATGCCCAAGTGAAGTAGAAGCAGCCACGCGGTTTGCCCAGATGAATGTCCTGTGAATCTTAACATAATGCCTGAAATCGACTCCAAGAACGATCAATTGCTGATTTCCCTTTTCGATTTGCTGATAGTACTCAGCAAAGACCTTATATCTTGTACCATCGTACAGGTTAAGGCCAAGCTTACGGGTATTGTCATACACAAGTTCTCCCTTTAAGCCACCCCAGTTTGTATATACCGTTTGGCGGGAAAGGCTGATGGCATCCGTTGAAAGCACAACCGTTGCATCGTTCCTGTAGGAAGCTGTCCCTCGCAAAGCCAGGACAGGGCTGAAAGGCCATTTTAAAATATAATAGGCTTCATGGGAGTGATTCCGAATGATATCATAGCCAGAAACATTTTCAACGGTAACCCTGTGAAGGATCACTTCCTTGTCGAGGCGGCGCTTAAGGTTACTGTAACTGAAAAGGTATTCGTTGTTTATAAGGTTGATATTCAACCTTACCCCCCCAACTATCCTGTAATCTTCCAGCAAATCGGTCATGCCAACTTTAAAAAGGGCATTGAATCCTGGATTCAGGAATATTGGCGCGCCTCCGCCTGCAAAGGGTTGGTATGTCATATTGATAAAGTTGAAATCGATCTGTGTCGTAAACTCATTCATGGAATACTCAACCCGGTAATTTAATTTCTTCGGAACCACAAAGCCAGGCATGCTATCTATTTCCATTTTCCAGACAGGCTGTTGCTCATTGCCAACATTTACAAATGCCTGTCGCTCGAAAACATAATTATCGATATCAATATCTTCATCATCTCCGCCCAGGGTATCTCCTTCATATACATTGAAGAATCGCTGGCGCACAGGTTCATACATTGGTTCAGGTTCCTCTTCCTTTATCTTCTCCCCGGGCTTGGCAACAGGCCCTTTTCGAAGATCCATATAGGCCGTATTGACCAGATTCTCAGCCGGTGGCAGTCCGGGTTCAATATCTTGCAGATAGATCTTGAATTGCTGATCATCATAAACTACTTCTGATAACTTCGAAGTAGCCATGTTCACATCCTGAAACAATATGTTTCTACTGTAATTGGTCACCGGAACAGCTTGTGTAAAGTAGCGATAGTGTATGGCTGTATCCACCGCAATGATGGCACTATCGAAACGGGCAATATAGCGGTTATAGATCCCATTGTCATCGCTCAGGTATGTAAAGAGCCCATTGTCATATTCCATGGGATAACGTTCATTGGCATAACGGCTGCTGGTTACCCTTCGCAATATTTTACTTTTGGTTTTATAATCAAAGGCAAAGAGGTCGTAATTGACCGGAATGATATCCGGCGGTGCCGACATCGGGGGTGGCAGTGTATCTGAGGTTCTGTTTGAACTGAAAACAATCATCCTTCCTTTATCCACAAAGCGGGGCTGATGGTCATCAAAAATATCATTGGTTAACTGCTCATGCGAACCTGAAGAGATATTAAACAGAAAAAGGTCGGACTGACCTTTCTGTACAGCCGACATCAGTAGTTTTCTCCCATCGGGTGTGTAGGAGAAATCAATCACTTTTTCAAAATTATACAAGATGATCTTATTAAATTCCTTGTCCTCAGTGGAGTAAAAATACAGGTATATCTCTCCTTTTTTTTCAACGATTATGGCAAGCACATCACCTGCGGGATTCCAGTCGAGCAAGGGATAACTATAATCTGTTTTTTCGTCCAGTTTATACCCCCCTCTGTAGATGCATTTTCTTTTGCCAGTCAGCAAATTCCTGGTATAAATTTTATACTTTCCTATTTCATTGGTAACATAAGCCAGGGAATTGCCATCAGGGCTGATCACAGGCCGTGAATAGACCAAATCGGATTTGATCTTTTTCTGCACCACCTCCCCAGGCAGGTAGCGGCCGCTTTCATCCAGGCTGTATTTATCCATATAATAGCGTTTCCATTCAAGGATGAGGTTCGAGAATGAAAGTCCAACAACATATAAAAATCCATTTTCTACGCTTCGGGTTACCTTGGTCATGTGCACGACATTCGGCACCGCAGAGGGTCCGTGATTATCAGCCACATACTTCCAGAGAGAATGCCCGGCATCAATGGCATCAGCACCTGTAAGATGGTTAAATTTATCGTATCTGCCTGAAAGTATTCCATCCCGGACACGGCTATCCACATCAGTGTTCCATCCCTCCGAAAGCCATGCGATCAAACCATCCTCAAACCAACCAGGCATGGTGTAGAGTGTATTGTTTTTGATCTGTGAGCCCAAACGCTGTCCGAACATCATCTGTTTAAAAATTATGGATGATATTCCGGCCCTGATCTGCTGCTCAAAATCAGTATGAGATCCATTGAAATACAGGAAAACCTTTTTACCAATAATATGCGTGATCCCCCCGGTATTGTATTGTTCCTCCTGCATGAGACCGATATTGCTCTGCTTCAGGTCAGAAAGATTATTGAAAATGATAAACTGTATCTTATCATCCAGGGTAGATTCGAGTTTGAGCTCAATCTCATTAATGTGCTCCTGCGCATACCTTGCTGTGAATTGAGCCAGTTCCTGTCCGTTCCGGTAAAAATAAGTATCGAATTTATCGAAGCTGTAATAAGTCCATAAAAAGTCCTTGTATTGCACACGGTTCTTGCCAAAGGACAATTGAGATCCATTGTAAAACTGAGCTCCGGTCTCTAATGTAAAACCGAAGAAAAGCAGTAAGATAAGGCTGCTTCTCAAAACCCATATGTTCCAGTTATTTACCAAAGATGGTAAGCTTTTCAAGCGAATTATTCAAGTGCTAATTTAGGAATTTTTCCCCTACGGCCTCTTTTCATTTTCATGAAATCAAATATTGATATCTTTGATGGCCAAAGCATCTATACAAATTCATGTAGTGGAAATCGATTTTCAGGCCCCCATTTTTACTAAAAACAATTGAAAATGATTACGATCAAAAAATTCTTATTCAACCCTTTCCAGGTAAATACTTATGTGCTTTCTGATGAAACAAAAGAATGTGTAATCATTGATCCCGGATGTTCCGATGGAGTTGAATCCCTTCAGCTTATGGATTATATCAAAGAAGAAGGACTGACTCCCAAAAGGGTTTTACTAACCCATACCCATATCGATCATGTAATAGGCTGCAATATGCTTGAAGAACTTTTGGGTTTGTCGCCCGAAGCCCATGAAGCAGGTCTTGTTTTCCTGGATCATTCAATGCAAACTGCGAGCACATATGGGCTCAGCCTTGAAAAAAATCCTGAAGTAAAACAATTTATCAAAGAAGGAGATGATATCCTTTTCGGCAATAGCAAACTGGAAGTATTATATACTCCCGGGCATGCCGATGGCAGTATTTGTCTGTTGAGCAGGGAAAATGGATTTGTAATTGTGGGAGATGTCTTGTTTAATCAGAGTATAGGCAGGACCGACTTCCCGACAGGAGATTTTGACCTCTTGAAAAAAAGCATTTTCGAGAAATTGTTTGTGCTACCGGATGAAACCATTGTTTATTCCGGTCACGGCCCTGAAACAAGCATTGGGTTTGAAATGAGGAACAATCCGTTTCTTTAAGGAGTTTTCACATATTACTCAGGAATTAAGTACCCGGCATTAAGACCTTTTTCATACCTTGCAATGCCAAAAATAAACTTATAACTTATTTCAAATTGCACGCTCATGAACAGAATAAAGCTTTCTCTGCCAACTGTGGTATTTTTTGTATTTAGCAGCATTTTTTCAATCGGACAAAATGCAAATTTAAAAACAAAATATCCGGCTGATTATACCAAAATCAAACAAATTCAAAACGCTTCTCTGCCTTCGGATATGGCTACTACATATGCCATAGATTTTGAGGCCGAAGCGGCATGGACTTTTATTTTTACCCCCTGGACGGTGAATGATGTCGACCAGCTCAGTACGTATGGCTTTACTGGTACTACCTTTCCTAATTCGGGCGATCCGATGGCCTATATCGTATTTGATCCGGCTACAACAGATCCTCCAATGACCGGTGATCCGGAAATTCAACCCCACAATGGTGCTCAATTTGGCGCCTGTATGGCGGCTGTTCCGGATGGCAGCCAGGGAAATGATGATTGGTTTATTTCTGATCAGGTGGCCATCACAGCACCAGGTGCTTCTTTTACATTCTGGGCCAAATCCTATACTGACCAATATGGCCTTGAGGAATTTAATGTAGGGGTATCGACAACTGGCAATGCACCTGCCGATTTTAGTATAATTTCAGGTTCATCTTCAGTTTCTGCACCCACTACCTGGACTGAATATAGCTACGATCTTTCTTCCTATGCAGGGCAATCGGTTTATGTGGCCATACAGTGTGTTTCTTACGATGCCTTTGTATTTATGATCGACGATCTGATCATTGACCCGGATGGTGGTGGTGGTGGCACGACCAGCTGCGATGATTTCGAAAACCTGAATGTGGGTGATTATGTAGCAGTGGAATTATCAGATTGGACAACCTGGAGTGGAAGCCCGGGTTCTTCTGAAGATGGACAGGTTACCAATACCACCGCCAGCAGTGGAAGTAATGCCGTGCAGGTAGATGGCAGTACCGATCTGATACGGCTTTTTAATAGTACAAATTATTACAGCGGAGAATACGAGTTCAGCACCATGATCAATATTGCTTCAGCCAGCTGCGGATATTTCAATCTTCAAAAAGATGTGGTTGCAGGAACTGAATGGGGCTTTGAAGTACAGTTCGATGCCGATGGCACTGCTACGGTAAATGCCGGGGGCGATGCCGCTGCAACATTCAATTTCAGTCACGGCACATGGTATCTAAACGAGATCACAGTCGATCTGGACAACGACCTTGCAGAGTATTATTTTGATGGTTCTTTGATCGTGTCATGGCAATGGTCGCTGGGAGCCAATGGAACACCGGGAGCCAATTCACTTGGCAGTGCCAACCTTTTTGCCTGGGCGTCCAGCGGGAATTCACCACTCGCATTTTTCGATGATGTTTGCTTTGAAGATGTGACTGTTTTCGAGCCGGATATTTATGTAAACCCTACAGCAATTACCATTAGTATCGGGACTACTAAAAAGAAATCAGCAAACAATGCACCCATAATAAGCTGGGATGCTTCAAAAATTACAGATGAATATGTCCCCGGAAAAATTCTTGTCAGATTTCATGATGTTATCGATGTGTATACGGATTTGGGACAAACCAATAACGAGTCTGTCAATGCCTTGAATAAGCAGTTTTCCATTTCAGACATCTGCCCGGTATTTCAGAATAATGACAGAAATACGGAAAAGAAAAAGCAATTCGGCTTGCTATCAATCTATGAACTTCATTTTGATGCCAATGAGGATATTATAAAGGTATTGCAAGCTTACTCAGCAAATCCCTGGGTGGTGTTTGCTGAACCTGATTATATGTATCACACATGTATCATCCCTCCGGATCCTATTTATCCCAATCAATGGGGCATGAACAATACCGGACAGGCAGTAGCTTATGGTGGAGGTGGCAATGTTGGTACCCCCGGGGCAGACATCAATGCTGAAAATGCATGGGATATTCAAACGGGAAGCAGCAGTATCATCGTTTCCATTATTGATGAAGGGGTGGACCTGAATCATCCTGAATTTGCAGGTCGTTTGATACCCGGTTATGATTTTTACGATAATGATCCCGATCCCAGCCCGGCTGGCGATGGAGCGCATGGAACCGCTTGTGCAGGTGTGGCTGCAGCTACCAACGATGGCGTAGGTACTGTGGGAGTGGCATGGAATGTTACCATCCTTCCCGTAAGAGTACTGGGACCCGGTGGAGGAACCAGCACTCAGGTCGCCAACGGAATTACTTTCTCGGCCGATGAAGGAGCAGATGTACTCAGCTTAAGCTTAGGAGGAACGGGATTTTCGAGTACCATGGAATCAGCCGTAAACTATGCCTATGGTATGGATGCAATCATATTAAGTGCTGCCGGAAACGACAATACAAGTAATACGGTCACCCCCCATTATCCGTCCGATTATACCAATAGTATATCAGTAGGGGCCTTGAGCCCATGCAATAACAGAAAAACACCCAGCACTTGCGACGGAGAAACCTGGTGGGGCAGTAATTATGCAGGCACACTGGATTTTATGGCTCCTGGAGTAAGGATCAATACCACAGATATCACTGGTTCTGCTGGCTATTCATCTACCAATTATACATCCACATTTAATGGAACATCATCCGCCTGCCCAAGTGCTGCAGGGGTTGCTGCACTGATCAGATCTGAAAATCCCTCACTCACCAATGAGCAGGTATGGGATATTATGCAAAGCACCTGTGTCGACCTCGGCTCAAGTGGTTATGATGAGCAAACAGGATGGGGCCGTCTGGATGCATATGAAGCCCTTCTATCTGCCGGTGGCAGTGTTATCAATAATTCATTTAATATTCAAAATGTTGGCAATTCTATTTTAACAATCAGTTCAATTACAGATGATAAAGCATGGTTGTCAACTTCCGGCTACCCGAACTCACCCTTTAACATCGCTCCGGGGGGAGGCCAGGATATTACAGTTGATATTAACTGGAGCATATTGGGCAATCTGCAGGATGTAGGCACCATTAGCATTGCTTCCAACGACCCTGATGAACCCACGACTTATGTTACGGTTACTGCCATCCCCGGTCCGGCACCTGACCTGGAAATCCAGAATCAAAGTGTTTCTCCAACAAGCATCAATGCAGGAGGTATAACTGTTGCTATTAGTACTGTTGCTAATACTGGGGATGCGCTCGCAGATGCAAGCACCTTAAAGTATTACCTCTCATCTGATATCACCTGGGATGCCTCAGATACATACCTCGGAGAGGATGCTGTTGCTTCCCTGACTATTGGAGGCACCAGCCCAAAAACCGAAAACCTCACTATTCCGTCCGGCACTTCAGCAGGAAATTATTATATTTTATTTTTTGCTGACGCCGAAGATGTAGTAGAAGAGAGTGATGAAGACAATAATATTGCATATTCCAGTCTGGAAGTTACGATTACTACTACTTATCTGAGTGTTGAACCCTCTGTTGAAAATGTGGGGTACGAACAAGGAAATTTCACAGCCAACGTTTCCTCCAATGTTAACTGGGAAGTTATTGAAACTTGCGACTGGCTGTATTGCGACCCGATTTCGGGGCAAAACGATGATGCTTTTATCGTTATATATGAGGAAAACACTACAGGCAGCATCCGCTCTTGTACCATTAATGTTGAAGGCGATGGGCTTTCTGATAACCTGATAGTAATGCAGGATTTTGCAACTTCAATAAGCGAAAACTATTTCAGTAAAAATGTAGCGGTATATCCCAATCCATTCTCATCACAAATTACGATTGAATATGCTTTGACGAAGCCCGAAATAGTTGAAATCAGTATTCTCAATCATCTGGGGGTTACTGTTGATGTAATCCAAAAAACCCAGCTGGCAGGAGAACAAAAAGTATTCTGGAACGCAAAAAATCTGCCTAATGGGATGTATTTCTACAGAATTGAAGCCGGAGAAAATGTTGCTTTAGGCAAGATACTCCACTATAGATAGTGTTGAGTCCCGACAAAACACAAATGGTTGATTTGGTATTTTTTCGAGGATCCTCGAAAAACAATGGATTCAAAGAATTCTGGTTTTTCGGGATATTGAGAGTTGAGTCCCTTTACGATGCTTCAGGCGATCAAAATTTAAACCCCTCGTAATACCTAATACGTGCGGAGTGATACGATTAAGATAAACTTACTTCTTTTGCAATCCTTCAGCCATTTGCACGACATCTATGTCCATCATACACTTAAAGTGCTTCTTCGGGCATTTATCATAACCGATCTTGCTGCAAGGACGGCACGATAGCCCGTTCACTTCAATGATATGGGATTTTCCTTCCCCAGATGGGAGATATGGGTACATTCCAAAGTCGGTTATCGTATTCCCCCATATAGAGAAAATCTCCTTTTTGAAGGCAGCAGCAACATGCATCAGGCCGGTATCATTGGTAACAACCGCAGATGCCATTTTTAGGATGGATGCAGACTGATTAATATTGAACAATCCGCATGCATTGTAGATGTTATCACGGGATTTTAATAGAATCCTTTCGGCCTTTGGCAGGTCATCGGGCCCCCCGAGCAATACAATGGGTTGAGAGATCAAATTGCAAAGTTCAATTATTTTTTCTTCAGGAAACATTTTGGTATAATGCATCCCTCCTATCACAAATGCAATGAATCCACTTGTGTGGGAAGGAGGAAGCATTTCAATCCCCAGCATATCCTCTGCCGGTATGAAATAATCCAGGCCTTTCAGGTCATTCTTAATCCCCAGTTTTTCCACAGCATCAAAATACCGATCAACGATATGTTTTTTCGGTAAACGGTTTACTTTCAGATTTACAGCCAGCCATTTTTTAAAATTAAGCTTGCTGAAGGTCCCCGTAGGTTTCCTCAGGGCCATTTTTACCCTCGAAGAACGCAGGTTTTTATGCAGATCAATTACGTATGAAAATTTGATTTTTTTCAATTCCCTTATCACTTCTCCCAGATCTTCGCTAAAGGTGTGTATATGGCTGATATATGGATTGGCCTTGATCACCGGATAAAACTTTTCCTTGATGAGATAATGGATCTCAGCATCAGGGAGCTGTTGTTTCAGACATCTGACGATGGGCGAAGTAAGGACAATGTCGCCGATGGAGCTAAAACGTATGATTAGGATTTTTTGCAAGATTATCTATTTGGTTGATCAAAAGTAGAAAAAATCCTTGTACATGGCACCTGGTTCCAGGCAGTAGGCGTTCAACACCCGACTCTTTTACTATTTTTGCAGAATGATTCTGATAGACACCCATACCCATTTATATCTGAATGCCTTTGATGATGACAGGGAAGCCATGGTTGAGCGGGCCATTGCCAGCGGAGTAAAATATATGTTCCTGCCGAATATCGATAGCAGCTCATTCAGAGGTATGCATGAATTATGTGAACGATTTCCGGAGAATTGCTTCCCCATGATGGGACTTCATCCCACCTCCGTGAAAGAAAACTTCAGGGAAGAACTTGATAAGGTAGAAAAACTGCTTAAAGAAAATACATATTACGGTATTGGAGAAACAGGCATCGACCTTTACTGGGACAAAACATTTTACAGGGAGCAGCTTAAGGCTTTTAACAGGCAGATCGACTTGTCCATGGAATATGATCTTCCCCTGGTAATCCATGCAAGGGAATCATTCACAGAAATATTCAGGGTGCTTGAAAACAGGGATATTAAAGGTTTGCGGGGCGTTTTCCATTGTTTCACAGGAAGTATTGAAGAAGCAGATCGCGCCATAGGACTTGGGTTTATGTTGGGTATTGGTGGTGTACTGACCTATAAAAAGTCCGGGCTCGATCATGTTGTCGCTGCCCTTGGTCCTGATCACCTTATTCTTGAAACCGATGCACCCTTTCTTCCACCGGTACCCCACCGGGGAAAAAGGAATGAGAGTGCCTATGTATTGCACGTAGCCGATAAAATAGCTGAGGTACTTGATATCCCCACAAGTGAAGTGGCAAAAATAACAACACGAAATGCATGTAATTTATTTAACCTGAATATCTGATCATGAAAGACCAAAGCAGAATACTTGTAATATATACCGGTGGGACCATCGGCATGATCATGGATAAAGAGACCCAGACACTGAGGCCGCTGGAATTTGAGCATTTGTCAAAACTGATCCCGGAATTAAATGACTGTGACTATATACTGGATTATATCTCCTTTGAACCCACAGTGGATTCATCCAATATGAACCCTGACCTATGGGTTGAATTGGTTGTGATCATAGAAGATAACTATGAAGATTTTGATGGTTTTGTGGTATTGCATGGATCTGATACCATGGCCTACACAGCATCTGCACTTAGTTTTATGCTGGAAAATTTAAATAAACCAGTGATCGTTACAGGGTCGCAGTTGCCACTGGGAGTGAACCGTACTGACGGGAAAGAAAACTTTGTAACCTCCATAGAGATCGCAGCCCATCGCGATGAAGATACGCCCACAGTACCCGAAGTGTGTATTTATTTTGAAAATGAATTATACAGGGGGAACCGTACCTTCAAATACAATGCAGAGAATTTTGATGCATTCCGCTCGGTCAATTATCCCATCCTGGCCGATATCGGAGTATACATTAAATATAATATGAATGTCATCCGAAAGCCAAATTTTAAAAAGCTTAAGGTGCACAAGGACCTTGACAGCTCGGTAGCTATCCTGAAATTGTTCCCCGGAATTCAGGACAATGTTGTAAAGTCCATTCTGGGGATTGAGGGCTTAAAAGCCGTTGTGCTGGAAACTTACGGAACCGGAAATTCTCATACCAAAGCAGGTTTTATTTCCCTTTTGGAAGAGGCCATTTCGAATGGATTGTTCATTATAAATATAACACAATGCAAAGGTGGCGCCGTAGAGCATGGGAAATACCAGGCCAGCATACCGCTATCAAAAGCAGGAGTGGTAAGTGGTTTTGATATGACACTGGAAGCGGCAGTAACCAAGTTGATGTTCCTTCTTGGCCAGGGACAGTCAGGTACAGGTTTAAAACGTGAAATGCAACGATCATTAAGGGGAGAATTAAGTGTCTAAAGCGCTGATTTAAAACCCTTTGATCAAATTTAAATTTTCAGCATGGTTTTTGTAGTATTCGACTAAGAAGCAGCCATTGATAATGAAATAAATTTATAATTGGAATTTGTTCTATATCTTAATTTTTTATTACTTTAGCTGCCTGAATAAGTAGGCCGACTTGGGCTTGGACTGGTATTGGAGAGATGGCCGAGCGGTCGAAGGCGCACGCCTGGAAAGCGTGTATGCGCCAAAAGCGCATCATGGGTTCGAATCCCATTCTCTCCGCAAAATTGAAAATTGAGAGTGAACTAAATAATAACATTTAAATTACCAAAACGTAGAATTTAACAATTATTGGCTATGAAAAAATTAATTGCTTTTCTAACCATCGCAGGAATGATCATGTTTTCTGCCTCAGTTTTTGCTCAGGATTTCTCTGCGGAGGACATTGACGAAACGGCTGACACTACTGTTGTTGATACAACTGTAGCAGCTAACGTTCCTGCAACTCCTATGCAAACAATTGTAGATGAACCGGTAGAAACACAAGGATTCCACCAGGTACTGAAAGAAAAATTTATTGAGGGTAACGCTATGTTCATGAGCTTTGTATTGCTCGCATTGATCTTTGGCCTTGCCATCTGTATTGAGAGGATCATTTATCTAAACCTTTCAACAACCAACACTAAGAAGCTCCTCAACCAGGTTGAGAATGCGATTGAAACCGGTGGCCTTGATGCTGCAAGGGAAGTTTGCAAAAACACCCGCGGACCGGTTGCCAGCATTTTCTTCCAGGGACTTAGCAGGTATGAAGACGGCATTGCCGAAGTAGAAAAATCGATCGTTTCTTATGGAAGCGTACTTATGGGTAGGCTTGAAAGTGGTCTTTCATGGATCTCCCTCTTCATCGCCATTGCACCTATGCTTGGTTTTATGGGTACTGTTATCGGGATGATCTCTGCTTTTGATAACATTGAAGCAATGGGCGACATTTCACCTGCTGTTGTAGCAAGTGGTATTAAGATGGCGCTGCTGACAACTGTATTTGGTTTGATCGTTGCGATCATCCTGCAGATCTTCTATAATTATATCGTATCTAAAGTTGACAGCCTGGTCAACGCGATGGAAGACAGCACCATTTCATTCATTGATATTCTAGCAAAGAATAAATAAAACTTCATTATCATGACTGTTCTATTTTCAAAAATATTGCGCATATTTCTGGGAGCACTCCTGGCGGTATCAGCATTGCTGGCGATCTTGTTCTTCGTGAACGTGATACCAGACGACCTGCTGATATACTGGGGTTACTTCCTGGTAATCTTCACGGCAGTGATTACCATCCTCTTTCCCCTTGCAAATATTATCATGAATCCTCGGAATTCAATCAAGATATTTATTTCAATCGGACTGATGGTTGTTATTGCAATCATTGCCTATTCGCTATCACAAGTTAGTTTTACAGATCTTAAGCTAGAAAAACTCGACGTGACAGCCAGTACAGAAAAATATGTTGGCGCAGGTTTAATATTTACATACTTCCTTGCCGGCCTAGCCGTGCTTGCTATTATCTACGCCAGTATTTCTAAAATTTTTAAATAAGCGTTATTATGGCATCCAGACAAGCACCTGAAATAAATGCTGGATCAATGGCAGACATCGCGTTTCTGCTGCTGATCTTCTTCCTGGTGACTACTACCATGGACGTTGATACAGGTATCACAAGGAAATTGCCGCCTCCCGTTGAGAATGATGAGGATATAGACATTAAGGACAGGAACGTCTTTAAAGTGTTGGTCAGTAACTCCGACCGCCTTATGGTGGAAGGTGAAGTTAGTGACATCAGCACATTGAAAGAAGATGTTAAGACCTTTATGATGAATCCCGGAAACCTTGATGATCTTCCTGAAAAGGAAGTAAGGTTTATCGAATTCCTGGGTGATATAGAGGTGTCGAAAGGGGTCGTTTCATTGAAGAATGACAGGGGCACGTCCTACGAAATGTATATCAAGGTCCAAAACGAGTTAACAGCTGCCTTTGCCGAGCTTAGAAATGAGGTTTCGCAGAGGTACTATGGTGTTAAATTCGATAACCTTATCAATGAGGACCACAGGAAAGCAGTGCAAACGGCCATACCAATGGCCATATCTGAAGCTGAACCTGAAAACATAGGAGGAGGAAATTAATATGGCCCGTTTTAAAAAGAAAAAGTCAGAAGGCGCACAACAGATCAATACATCTGCATTGCCTGATATTATCTTTATGCTACTCTTCTTCTTTATGGTAACTACGACTATGCGTGAAGTTACGCTGGTAGTTAAAGTTTTACCTCCTGAAGCGACAGAGGTTCAGAAATTGGAAAAGAAATCCCTCGTAAGTTATATCTATGTTGGGGTTCCTTTAAAAACTCAATTTGGGACCGAATCAAGGATGCAACTGAACGATGCATTTGCCACTACTAATGATATTCCTGAGTTTATTGCCAGTGAAAGGGAATCAAAAGACGAACAAGATCGTAAGTTCCTTACAACATCCATTAAAGCCGATAAAGGCACAAGGATGGGTATCATTACAGACATCAAACAGGAATTGAGGAAGGTGGGTGCATTTAAGATCAACTATTCATCAAGAAAAGTTAACAAACTAAGCAATTAAAATTTCAAGCCTATACAAAGGGAAGCATTATTCAATAGTGTTTCCCTTTTTTTGTGCCTCGAAGTAACGAATTGCTACTGTCAGTATCAATACAGATACGAAACTAAGAATGATCAAAAGAGGCTGATCGACATCTCCGAACGACTCTGCATCCGTAGTAATACTACCCCGCTCGAACAACCATGCAGCATAAACGGCTATGGCATTATTAAAAAAGTGAACGATCACCGGAACCCAGATAGACCGGCTCCAGACGAACAAATAGCCAAGTAAGATCCCCAGTATAAATCTTGGAAGAAAGCCATAAAACTGCATGTGCAAGGCACTGAATAGAAAAGCAGAGACGATTACTGCAACATGTACATTCCTCGACCAATCTTTAAACATACGAAGCAATACGCCCCTGAAGAGAAACTCTTCTCCAATGGCCGGCAGCAATGCGATCATGATTAGATTTACATTCAAGCCGGCGATGCTTGTTGTACCCAGAAAGAGGTCGGTGAGTTCTTTTGCCTGTTCTTCACTGCGTTTCATCCAATCTTCAAGCCCGGATAGCCACTCTGGCAGAAGCATCATTTCATTGATACCGGCAGTCCAATGTATGAAGGGAAGAATGAAAAGAATGGCCGCAACACCAGCAATGCTACTAAGCATACCCGGTCGCTTATCCATTGAAAGATATTCGGCCGGTCTCTTGCTAACCAGCCAGGCAAAAATCAAAGGCGGTAGTACAAACATGCCAATGGTATTAACGATCTGCAGATATTTGAGCATGGGAAGAACGGCCGGGTCGGTGGATGCCAATCCATCCATCACAGCATCCATCATATCGGTTCCAAAAAAGGCAATGCCCAAAGCAAGGCCCAGAATCAATGTAAGAATCAGGCTGAGTAGAATGATAAGTAAAAAACTGAGGAATTTTACCAATGGACTTGAATGATATAAGAGAGGCTCCCGTACCAGCTTCATAACAGTTCTGTGCTTTGTAAGCAAAAGTAGTAAATTTGCATAAAGGGATTATGGATAATGTATTGCAAAATAAATTTCCATGCTCCATGTTTGATGATATTTTTAGTTTAATACTTAATATACAATCTAGCTTCTTGTTACGGATCGGAAAAATAGAGTTTAAAGATTATCCACTGATACTGGCACCGCTGGAAGACATTACCGACCTTCCATTTCGCTTGTTATGCAAAAAACTGGGTGCCGACCTGATGTATACGGAGTTTATTTCTTCCGAAGGACTGATACGAGATGCCCGCAAGAGTGTTTTAAAACTGGAACTGCTTGAAGAAGAACGGCCCATAGGTATTCAGATTTTTGGACATGATACCAACAGCATGGTCCTTGCCACCAAGATAGCTACAGAAGCAAGACCTGACCTGATCGACATAAATTTTGGTTGTCCGGTAAGAAAAGTAACCGGTAAGGGTGCGGGCGCTGCCATGCTCCGGGATATACCCAAGATGATAGAGATTACTGAAGCCGTTGTTAAAGCAACTTCGCTTCCTGTAACCGTAAAAACCCGTCTGGGCTGGGACGAAAACAGCAAAATCATAGTTGATGTTGCAGAGCAGCTGCAGGATACAGGAATCGCCGCCTTGACAATCCATGGCAGAACACGCGCTCAACTATACCGTGGCGATGCTGATTGGACACTTATCGGAGAAGTAAAGAACAATCCCAGAATGCAAATTCCAATATTTGGGAATGGCGACATTTCAAGCCCGGAGATCGCTCTTGAGATGAAAAACAGGTATGGAGTTGATGGGCTCATGATCGGGAGGGCTGCAGTAGGCTATCCGTGGATATTTAAAGAGATCAGGCAATTCTTTAAGGATGGCAATACCTCTCCGCCTCCTGGTATTACAGAGCGCGTTGATATTTGCAAGCAGCACTTTATTCATTCGGTTAAATATAAAGGCGAACGAAGGGGAATGTTTGAAATGCGAAAGCATTATACGAATTACTTTAAAGGATTTCCAAATTTTAAGTCATTCAAAATGAAGCTAATGGACACAGAAGAGGTTGATGGCGTTATGGAGGTACTGGAGGAAATTGAACAGCATTATAAAGGATAATTGCCGATAGGCGATGGGCGATTTTGAATGGGCGAAGGAAATTGAACATCATATTTCGGCAATCGGAAATCGCAATATCAGCCTTTCAAAACAAGTTCCTCATCAAATAAATCCATAATCTCTTTCCCGGGGGGAAGATGTACAGGCTTGATGCCAAGGGTGGCAGCGGCATCAACATTTTCCTGCAGATCATCAATAAATGCTGTTTCTTGTGGGTCAAATTGTCCTTCTTCCAAAACCATTCTGAATATCTCTGGATCCGGTTTCCTGATTCCCATAAGATACGAATACCAGCAATGAGTAAAAAAAGTATTGATGCCTGGATAATCAAAGGTATCCTGAAAATATCGGTCGTACGATTCCCAATGAATGGAATTGGTATTACTGAGCAGGTATAAGTTATATTTCGATTTCAGTTGGGTCATAAATTTTATCCGTTCGCGCGGGATATCAAGAAGCATGGCATTCCAGGCCTCATCAATATCTTCATCACTCACAGGAACGTTTACAATCTCTTTAATAGCAGACCGGAAATCATCAGGACTTATCTTTCCGGTTTCCAGATCATGATAAATATTTCCCTCGAGGAGTTTTTCATGCAGTTCATCCACATTGCTTACTCCATTCTCAATCATCTTTTCCTTTACTGCCCCTGGATCAATATTCAGAATTACGGCACCCAGGTCAAAAATAAGATTTCTAATTTTTTGCATCAGATATAAAATTAAAATAAAAAAGGACAATCTTGAAAATAAAAACAACAGAAAGTGCAGACCAACCTTATTAATATTTAACTTTAATGCATGTCCATAATTAGGAATAAGAATTGGGAGAATCATGGAAAATAATCATAATATTTTAATTGCCAACCTGGTAGAAAGAGAAAAAGAATTAAACTGCCTCTACAGCATTGAGAAACTTCTAATAAAAGATAATGAAGCACTTGAGGACATTATACAGGAACTTATCCAGGCCATCCCACCGGGTTGGCAATATCCGCACCTTTGCAAATGCCGGATCCGGTATGAAGATATAATTTTCAAATCAGAAGGATTTACTGAAAAGGCTTTTGCTATTTCATCAAAAATAGTTGTAGACGAAAATATCTGTGGTAAAATTGAAATTATCTATACCAAAAATAACAAGCCAACAAAAAATATCCATTTTCTGCCTGAAGAACAAATCCTCCTGAATACCATTGCCGGCACCTTTGGAAGAACAATTTTCAGAAGAAAATTAAAATCAACATTGGATTATATTCAGCGCTCAAAAGATAATAATGAAGCACCCTATAACGATAAAATGATACTAGGTTCACATTCGGACCAACACTGGCAATGGCGAATGGAAATAGTGAATAAAATTGCCGAGCAGATTGATCTGGAACGTTTTGGGTTAAACGGCTTATATTTAATCGGAAGCACTAAAAACGCCACAGCAGGCCCCGGGTCCGATATCGACATTCTTGCCCATTCTTCGGGGAATGATAAAAAAAATGATCGCTTCAAACACTTTATGGAAGGATGGGGATACGCTCTGAGTGAAATTAATCAAATTAAAACCGGATATTCAAAGAATGGAAACCTGATCGACTTACATATTATTACAGATGAGGATATTAAAAATAAAAGCAGTTATGCCATCCTGATAAACAATATAGATAACAGAGCCCTCCCTATTAAAGTTAAACCTTAAGAATACGCTTATGCCACTTTGTTTTTTTTGCACCGATTTACATGGTCATATCCATAGGTATGAAAAACTTCATAATGAGATCTTAAACAAAAAACCAAGTGCTGTATTTTTAGGTGGAGATCTTCTCCCAAGTGGATTTGGGACAAATTCCGTATATGATGATTTCTTTAATGATTATTTGCTCCCTTTATTCATTGACCTGAAAAACAAGATGAAGGAAAACTATCCGGCTGTTTTTCTTATTCTTGGAAATGATGATCCGCGGGTAAATGAAAAAGACTTCATGGAAGCTCAAAAAACGGGTGTATGGAATTATATGCATGAAACCAAAATGTCATTTCATGGATTCATAATTTATGGTTATGCATACATCCCTCCTACACCTTTCAGATTGAAAGATTGGGAACGCTATGATGTATCCAGATATGCTGATATAGGCTGCATTCATCCCACTGAAGGGGCATTTTCAATAAGTCCGGAAACTGATATAGAATTCCAGACCATTGCCCAGGACCTAAATATGCTTACTGAAGGTGACGAACTTTCAAATGCAATTATGCTTTTCCATTCACCTCCTTACCAAACCAATCTTGACAGGGCTGCCTTGGATGGAATATTAATTGAGCATGTCCCACTTGACTTGCATGTTGGCAGTATTGCTATTAAGAGGTTTATTGAAGAACGAAGCCCGATGATCACACTTCATGGTCATATCCATGAATCATCACGATTAACAGGGCAATGGCATGAAATAATTGGTGAAACTTTAGCGGTAAATGCCGCATGGGACGGGCCCGAACTTTCCTTAGTTAGTTTTGATCCCGAAAACCCCAACAACATTTCCCGAAAACTGATTTAACTTCTCACAGGACACATTCGATCCCTTTCAAATCGATATAGCCAACACATTTATTGCATTGATCACATGGAGAGCGGTGTTCATTGTTTTCTTTAATTTTTTTAACAAAATCGGGTTCAGCAATGAGACTGCGTCCCATGGCAATCATGTCAAAACCTGTTTTCATCACTTCGTCAATACCCTTGGCGGAGACGATCCCGCCTACATAAACCAAAGGCATTTTTGTACTCTTACGAACCTGTTTGGCTTGCTTCAGAAAGAAATTTTCAGAGAATTCATATTTCTTGATGATCGATCTTCCAAAAAACCTCAGTGCAAATTTCTGAAGATAATTAGGTTCCGAGGCTACCATTTCTTTCAAAGGCACATCCCCCCGCATCAGATAAAAAGGTGTAATGCTGGTAAAACCGCCACTAAGAATTACTGCATCCACTCCATGTGTATCCAGCATCTGTACCGATTTAATGCAATCTGTCAAGCTAAAACCATTCTTAAAATCATCTGTAAGGTTAATCTTACAAAGAATGGGAAAGCCCTCCCCCACAGAATCACGAACAGCATTGACCACTTGCAGAGATAAACGCATCCTGTTCTCCAGAGATCCTCCATACTTATCCTTTCTTTTATTGATAGCAGGGGAAAGAAACTGGCTTAGGAGGTATCCATGGCCCATATGGATCTCTACGGCATCGAAGCCGGCATTTTTTGATACCCGTGCAGCATTTGCAAAATCATCAATGGTCTGACGGATATCGGCCTTTGTCATTGCTTTGGAATAAGGCCTTGCCTTCATCAGTCCATATTTATTTAAACTGCGCGATGGCCCAAGGGGTTTTCTGCTTTTATACCTGGTGCTTCTTGTAAAATAGCCACAATGGGTAAGTTGAATAGAGATCCTGCCTCCATTATCATGAACATCTTTTGCGAGCCTTTCCAGGTATGGTGTAGCTGTTTCATCAATCACCATCTGATCTTCATGAGTGAGGCCATCTTCATTCACAGCACCATAGGCCACTGTTGTCAGCGCCACATCATTGGCTGCCATAGAGGCATGAAGTTCAAACAGCCTCTCATCCGGAAGCCCATCCTTACTCATCCCTTCGTAAGTGGCGGTTTTGAGGAACCTGTTCTTCAGTTCAAGGTCTCTCAGTGAAATTGGGGTAAAAGCTTTCCTGAGCATAGTATTAATTTAGTATTCAAAGATAGGAAGTCTTTAGATACGTTGTATGCTCGGGAAGGGGATTTTCCGGATGCTGGATACT
>CAZASJ010000031.1:29191-32999 GCA_964487735.1 uncultured Bacteroidales bacterium
AACCAGCAGCTAGTTGCTGGTTCCTGCTTAGTGTAAGTTATTATTCCGCTTTCAGAAACGTTGATGTAATGGTCAGTCCGTTACCGGTAAGTTGGAGAAAATAAACGCCGTGAGTAAGTCCTGATATATCCAGACTTACTGGATCGCTAGCAGAAAAGTTCATTGTACTTTCCTGTACGGTTTGCCCTTGCTGATTTATAATATTGATGCTATATATCCCGGGGACTTTTATATCTGTTTTAATATTTAACACATCCCTTGCCGGGTTGGGGTAAATTTTCATAAGCGAGATGACTTCATGTTCGTCTCCTATCCCTACAAGCATATTGATATAATCCAGTTCAAGTGCAAAAATTAATTGGTTCTGGATTACTCCACCGATTGCAGGAACCGCTCTTTCATCCATTTCATGAAGAAACAACCCTCCTGCATATGACTGTTCCAGCGCCAAAACTGATACATCAATCATATTGCCTGTCTGGGCTTGGTTCGGGATATCATATTTTACGATCATGGCACCGGTGCTGTCCTGGCTAAATCCCCAAAGAAAGGGGCCAAAGGGAGAATTATTATCGAAAGCCAAACCGCTGATAGCATCCATGGTAATCCCGGAAGGGATCCATGAATCCAGTATATTCCCCTGCTTATCCATTTTGTAAAAATTAGGGCTCCAGTGCTCACTGGCCCAAAGGACATCTTCAATTGGATCATAGGCCATTCCCCTGATCTTAAACGTGGTTGCGACCGTATTTATCAAGGTTTTATTGTCAAGGTCGAGCACGTAAAAATAAAATTCGTTCGGGCTACCATAATAGTACTGTCCGTCATAAGCAAGGTCGCGCACCCTTTCTACCCCGGGAATAACAAAACGTTCGGTTACATTTCCTGACAGATCGTATGAAGCAAGGCTATCGTCCAGCCATTGTGTTGAATAGAGTTTTGTCCCATCTGACTCCACTCCATATTCTCCAATGAAGGCGATGGCCGGAAAAGAGAAGAAAAGATTAAAGGTGTCTTTCTGAAACAAATTGGGTTCAGCATTAACACCAGGGGCAAGTTCAATGGAATTGTTTTGAGTAAATGCCTGTATGGCAAGGAAGCTTAGTGCGATGAATAGTAGTTTCTTCATAGTGGCTGATTTTAAGTATATATCGACAATTAACAATTATACAGTCCTCCTCTGTCCCTGTGGGACATCTCCCCCCAAAAGCAGGGAAGAAAACAAGAGGGGTTATTTATCTTACAACAATTTTCTGTGTACGAATGTTTCCACCGGAGCTCAGACGGACAAAATAGATGCCACTTTCCAATGATTCAATTGCAAAAGTAGTTGAAAATCTCCTGGATGCCGTTTGACTATAATTTTTCTCAAGAATCATTCTTCCTCTTACATCCAGGATGCTTAGTCTGATATCATCTGCAGTATGATCACATGAGATTTTAATCTGATCATTAGCAGGATTAGGAAAAACATTAAAATATAGCTTTTGATCATCACTTTCATTGATCCCGAAATCTGTATCCACTTCAATGAATGCACTAAACCATGGATACTCCCTGAAGGATGTAAATTCGTGCATGATCATATATTCGCCTGTGCCTGGATCATATTGAAATAATACCCCACTGTCGTATGCTCCTCCACGTGTGGTAGTACCATAAATTTTATTGTTGGAAGCTCGCATTAAAGTGCTGTAGGGTTTATAGCCATCGTTAGCCGGATTAAAATCGTGAACCTTCGTACATACGCCTGATATAGCATCAAATACAAAGAGCGTTCCTGCATCATAGACACCACCAGAGGTACACATGCCATAAAGTTTATTGTCATCGTACTCAAGTAGTGTACCTGCGGGATATGATCCTTTATTGAGCCCGTCGAAATGAACCATTACAAACAATGAAGCATTGGCGGGATCATATTCAAAGAGTGTTCCATAAGTGAATTGTCCGCCGTATTCTGCCATAGCGTAAAGCTTCCCATTCGTTGCTTCTACCAAGCTCCCCAGTGGAAGACTGCCTGTTGCAGCATCCTGAAAATCGGCCTGTTTGGCATAAACACTGGTACTCAAATTAAATTTATAGAGGGCGCCATCGCCAATTGATCCTCCATGTTTTGTCAGACCATATAGAAATCCATTCGAGGCTTGCATTGGCGTTCCTGATGGTTCTGTACCCGTGGATGGGGAGAGGTCCTCCAGTACTGTAAGAATATTGTTGCTCGCATTGAATCTATAAAGCATCCCTCCATTCACAGTGCCTCCATAAGTTGTTGCACCATAATAGTAACCGTCAGTAGCTTGCATGAGTCCGCTTAGCGGGGTACCTCCATTGCCAAACATATCAAAATCAAACAGACTTTCAAACTCACGGTTGACTGGATTAATGCGATAAATAGTACCATAGCCATATTGCCCTCCCTCGGCAGTAGTACCGTAAACCCAGCCATCGGAGCCAAGTTTGAGACTGCCATAATTATAGGCCCCGTCATCTGCTTGACCAAAGTCGAATCGTTTTGTAAATGTAAATGATGAAGGACTATACTCGAACATAATGCCATCATCATTTTTCCCCCCTCGATACGTTTGCCCGAAAAGGTTTCCATCGGGTCCTATGGTAAGTGTGCCATAGGGGTACCTGCCATAATCAACTCCATAGCAGTCGGCCAGTTTGGTGATGGTGTTTGAAACATTATCATACTTAAACAGGATGCCCTCATTGGCTACGCCACCCTCAGTAGTCATTCCGTACAACAGGCCTCCATATTCGATAAGCGAGCCATTGGGATAGGCGCCATTTGTTCCGTCGAAATCTATCTCGACGGCAAAGAGATCGAGGTTTATATCATAGGAAAACAGTATGCCATCACCATTCAGGCCTCCGGCACTTGCTGTCCCGTATAGTTTCCCATCTGAAGCCTGGAACAGCCGACCATAGGGTTTACTGCCCTGGCCCGAGGTATTGAATTCGTGCAGCAAGGTATACATGCCTGTTCCTGTTTCATAACTAAATATCACTCCATCTCCTGAGCCACCACCTGCATAGGTCATCCCATAAAGGATTCCGTTGGATGCCTGAATAAGGCTATTCGCAGGATCAACCCCATCCACCCAGTCGAAACACCTTTCCATCACCAGTTGTTTAGATTCCGGATCATATGAAAACAGGGTTCCGTAATTACAGAAGCCTCCTTCGTTTGTCACGCCATATAACTTACCATCATTTGCTTCAGTAAGTGCGCCTACCGGTCGATTCCCGGTTGTAAGAGCCTCAAAGTCGACGAGGTATTCAAACGCCCTGTTTGACGGATTGAAAGAAAACAGTTGTCCATCGGAATTAACACCTCCATTCTGGTTGAAGCCATAGATCAGGCCGTCCGATGCCTGCATCAGAAATCCTTCATTTGCAGCATAGCTGAT
This sequence comes from uncultured Bacteroidales bacterium, assembly GCA_964487735.1. Lineage (GTDB taxonomy): Bacteria > Bacteroidota > Bacteroidia > Bacteroidales > B18-G4 > B18-G4. The sequence goes on from CAZASJ010000031.1 coordinate 32,611, forward strand.
CATTAAGGAGGGGTCATAAAAATCATGGACAATATTGAAAGCATTGGTTGTAGGATCGTACTCATAGATAAAACTTCCAAACTGTCCATATCCTCCATCGGCAATGCCATAGAATAAACTATTATCTGCCAACAATAATTCATATTGAGGATCCTCACCTTCGAATTTTTCGAATGCATAAATATCGGACAGCTGTTTTCCATCCAGGTTAAATTCATATACAAGACCTGCACCAGGATCACCTGCAAAAGGCAGGGTTCCCCATAGTTTGGGTTGTGAAAAAGCGTTTGGGATAATGCATAATAATAGCAGAGCTAAACAGATGGGTTTGGCCAGACCTTTCATACGACGTGGTTTTTGGGGTTAGGTTAAACCAAAGATAGGAAAAG
>CAZASJ010000032.1:0-32114 GCA_964487735.1 uncultured Bacteroidales bacterium
GAGTCTGGTCCGTGTCTCAGTACCAGTGTGGGGGATAATCCTCTCAGAACCCCTAGACATCGTAGTCTTGGTGAGCCGTTACCTCACCAACTAACTAATGTCACGCATGCCCATCTTCAACCGTCGGGACTTTAATCCAACAAACATGCGAGAGTTGGATATTATGGAGTATTAATCCCGATTTCTCGGGGCTATTCTCCAGTTGAAGGTAGGTTGCATACGCGTTACGCACCCGTTCGCCACTCGTGTATCCCGCAAGCGGGACCTTACCGTTCGACTTGCATGTATTAAGCCTGCCGCTAGCGTTCATCCTGAGCCAGGATCAAACTCTTCATTGTAAAAAGTCTGTAAAATGTTCTCAAGATCTATTATTCAATCAAAGAAATTATTTGATGGATATTTTGCTACTTCTAGGCTGATTTCAATATTTTCAAAGAACTAATATCTTTCCTTTATTTTAAAAGGGATTGCAAAAGTAATACACTTTTCTTAAACCACAAAAATATTTAACATATTTTTTGTTTTTCCTCCCAATTTTTTAAAGAACTATTCGCTGTTAAGCGGCTGCAAAAATACAAACATTAATTTTAATAAAACAAGAAATAAAACAAAAAAAATGTAAGTTTTTTTTAAGGGACTGAAAACCCACTATTTACAGTTAAACATTTTTATGCTATCTCGTGAAAACCCACTCCTTTTCCTTTGATAAAAGTGCGTTGAAGGAATATCCTTCCTCATTAAAAAGTTTTATTTCTTCAGGGTTTTTTATCCTTTTTTTTATAATATATCGCACCATTAAGCCTCTTGCCCTCTTTCCGAACATACTAAAGAAACGATATTCTCCATTTCTGTACTCCCTGAAGACAGGGGTGATCACATCAAAACCACCAAACTTTGCATCCAATACTTTGTAATATTCTGCCGAAGCCAGGTTGATCAAAACATCATTTCCTTCTAAACTCTTTAATGAATTCAATGAACGATTTATAGGATTAGTCCAATAATCATACAGCCCTTTATACCCCTTCACTTCCAATTTTGTTGCAAATTCAAGCCGATAGGGCATAATTAAATCCAATGGCCGGAGAATTCCATACAGCCCGCTTAAGATCCTGAGATGGTCCTGGGCCCAACCCAATTCGTCCTCCGATAATGAATCTGCCTTTAATCCATTATACACATCTCCTTTATAGGCAAGGATGCATTGTTTTGCCATAGGGAGGCTATTTGCCAGTTGCCACTTCTGGAATCTGTCATAGTTTAGATATGCAAGCTTTGATGAGATCTTTAATAAACTGCTGAGATCTCTTGGACTGATCTTTTGTATGATGTTTGCGATAAATTGTGCTTCTTTTCCAAATTCCGGAAAACTGATGAGATTTGAAGGACCTGATTTCTTAAAATCAAGTGTCTTTGCCGGTGAAATTAAAATAATCATAATCTGATTTTGCAGTTAAATCAAAAAGCGATCTCCTGCTTTGATATCGCTGTTACTATTATACAATTATATATATAGGGAAAATTCTCAATGAATATTTTTGTTTGATGGTTGAAATTACCACCTGGGTACATAAGGTGTATTCGAATGGAAAGGGCTATACATGCCAGTCCGGTATGGATTGTTTCCTTGATAAAATTCTGCACCTACATCTATGAACATATTTTCTGTGGGCATAAGCCTAAGGTTCATCATAACTCCTTTCCCGTCGTAACCGGGTCGAAAAGCATTTTCAGGGGAAGCATGGTCAATGGAAAACTCCTTATAGGCTGTTCCGGAAAGAATTACTTTGGGGCTGATCATATAATCACCACTGACATAAAGCAGACCCTGCGTTACATTTCCACTATAGCGGCTAAACCCGTATGGAGAATATACAAGTGTGTTCCCGTATTCACTGTTGGCAACACTGATTCCTCCCCGAATGGTAAAACGATCATTGACTTTGTACCTCAATTCAGGGGCAACCATGGTTGTGAATGCAAATCCTTTATTGAAATCTGTAGAAAAGGAAGTTCCTAGCTGAAGGCCAAAATCCATTTTTTTCTTTGCGTCAACAAATGCAGTGGGAGTTGTAAAGCCACCAAATCCTGCCGGCCGGTACATGGGATTATAATTATTGGAAAGGCTTCCATCATAAAATGGCTGTTCCTGTGCATTGGAAAAATGCACAAGGAATATAGCAATTACAGCTATCAGATACCTTTTCATAGTACAATAATAATGCTTTCTTGTCAAATGTTAAACAAGTTTCTGCCAATTAGGTTTATATATTAAAGCAAATTTCATGCCTGATGATCTAATAGACGAAAAAAGGTTTGCTTCTCGGTGATATCCATTTCAATAATGTCGAGCAGAATAAAGTTAACAAGGATCTTTTCTGCCAGGAAACGTGGAATCCCAGCAATGCGGCTGAACTTTGACAATGTTATAGATTCATTTTCCTGCAAATAGTGCATCAATAATTCTTCCTGTTCCCGATACCTTATCTTAGCAGCTGTTCCGTTTTTCTGATGTTTCCACAATAACAACAATATACGGTTCGCAAGAAGATTTTGATCCCCGACACGTACAAATACTTTCCAGTTTCCATCCTTATCCGGTGCTGCATGTGGTTTGTCAGGACTTTTCCCAACGATGACTTCCAGTATTCGCTTCCCTTCTACGCTCCATTCTTTTGTTCTGAATGATACTTCCGGTTTACAATACATGGATGCAGCTCCTTCAACCATGAAGAATTCCTCTTCTGATCGTACACCGGCAATGACACCGTTGTCCTTTACACCTACCAGCAATCTTCCGCCATCAGTGTTAGCAAAGGCTACGAATGAACGGGCGATTTTCTTTGAATCAGAGATCTCAAACTTGAAATCAAGCCGCTGGTGCTCGCCCTGTGCAATAAGGTCTTTAATATAAGTGCCCATCGTATTGTTTTTCGGGCCTGAAAATAGAGATTAAATGAAGGTGAAATTATCTTTTGCAGTAGTTTTCTCGCAATACAGGCATTGTAGCTTAATATCTTTCTTGTCGATCACTGCAAATTTGGTAAGCACTTTCTCGTGATTGGTAATGCAGTTCGGGTTCACACATTTAACGAACTTATTTACAGTATCGGGAGTGACTACTTCCTTTTTCTTCGTTACTTTAAAGTTTCTGATCTCAATTAAGGTGGCAGTGGGAGCAACCAATGAAATCTTATTTACATCAACCAGATCAAAAAACCTGTTGCTAACCTTGATAATTCCTTTTTTGCCATATTTTTTGCTTTCCAGGTTGGTGCCAAAAAGAATTTGATTTTCGCACTGATTCAGGTTGAGCATGTGAATGACCTGGAATACACTCTTTGTAGGGATATGGTCTATAACAGTGCCATTTTCAATGGCATTGACTTTTAGTTCTTTTCTTTCTTCCATGATTCAGTTTTTACAAATTAAACAACTCCAAGGATTGAGGCAAGCAAGGCCATTCTTACATATACTCCATTTTGTGCTTGCTGGAAATAATATGCCTGTGGGCTGTTGTCCACATCTTCATCGATTTCATTTACCCTGGGCAATGGATGCAATACCTTCATATTCTCTTTAGCATCTGACAGCATTGGAAGCCTCAAGATATAGGCATCCTTCAATCGTTCGTATTCAATTGGATCCGAAAAGCGCTCTCTTTGAATTCTGGTCATGTAAAGGATATCAACATTTGGAATCACCTCATTAATCTCTGTGTATTGATGATAAGTCAGGTTTTTATCTTTTATATGTTGCTTTACATAGCTTGGCAATTTCAGTATTGTAGGTGAAACCAGATGAAAAGTTGTATTGAACTGACAGAGGGCCATTACCAATGAATGAACGGTTCGGCCATATTTTAAGTCACCAACAAAGGCAATATGAAGATTGTCGAGTTTGCCTTGCGTTTTCATAATTGAATACATATCCAGCAGGGTTTGTGTAGGGTGCTGATGAGCCCCGTCACCTGCATTGATGATGGGAATGGGAGCGACCTCATCTGCATACTTTGCACTTCCTTCCTTGGGGTGCCTCATTACGATGATGTCAGAGTACTTACTTACAGTTAGAATAGTGTCTTTAAGTGTTTCTCCTTTTGATACGCTTGAGCTTCCTGCTTCGCTGAATCCTATAATTTTAGCACTCAGTTGTGATGCTGCACTTTCAAAACTCAATCTTGTACGGGTAGAGGGCTCAAAGAACAAGGATGCAACAACATGGTTTTCAAGGATCTTTTGCCTTGGATTTTTTTCAAATTCAGCAGCAAGTTTCAGAATATCAAGTTGTTCTTGGATTGTGTAGTCGCTGATGGATACCAGACTTCTGTCTTTCATTTTCATCGGTTTTAGGTTAGTCAAAATTAATCATTAAAAATCCAGTGTAAAAATGTTCAGCCTAAAAGCTATCCAAAATTATTAACAATATAATTGTCCAGCATATTTGTTATTAGCCTATCAGTCTCTTTCCGGTTTCTAAAGGAGGTACCATCATTATCATTTTTATGATATGCGATAATAATAGTGCCCACAGGGTTTTGTATTCATCATTTTTAATAAGTCAAAAAAAAAGCGGCTCAACTGAGCCGCTTCATGAATTATTTAAGATTGTGTTTCTTGATGAAATCATCGACAAGACCTTTAAGGTCGGGATAACCGATCTCTTGCAGATCATAATAAACCCTGGTGTTGGGTTTTTTAATATTGATAATCCTGTTCAAATCGATTGGGGTTCCAATAACGACTGAATCACATTCAACATTGTTAATTGTAGTTTCAAGGTCCTTCAATTGTTCTGCACCATATCCCATTGCAGGAAGCAGTGTGCCAATATTAGGATAGATCTTAAAGGTTTCACTGAGTTTTCCTACAGTGTAAGGACGAGGATCTACCAATTCGCCTGCACCAAATTTCATGGCAGCAACCGTACCGGCACCAAGTTTCATCTCACCATGTGTAAGTGTAGGTCCATCTTCTACAACAAGAACTCTCTTACCTTTGATCATGGATGGATCATCAACCTTTATTGGTGAAGCGCCATCAATCACAATTGCGTTGGGATTTACTTTGGCAATGTTTTCTCTTACTATCTGGATGCCTTCAGGTCCGGCTGTGTCCATTTTATTAATGACAACAGCATCTGCCAGGCGAAGGGTTACTTCTCCGGGATAGTAATTGAGTTCATGTCCTGGACGATGTGGATCCACAACGGTGATGTTCAAATCAGGAGTGTAAAATGGAAAGTCGTTGTTTCCACCATCCCAGATCACGACATCACAGCCATCAGGATCTTGCTCAGCGGCACGCAGAATAGCTTCATAATCAACACCGGCATAGATCACGTTTCCGCGAACAACATGGGGCTCATATTCTTCCATTTCTTCTACAGTACATTTGTGCTTTGCCAGATCTTCAACAGTAGCAAAGCGTTGAACTTTTTGCTCAACCAGATCACCATAAGGCATCGGGTGACGAATGGCAACAACTTTTAAACCTTGTTCCATGAGGAGTTCAATAACCCTTCTGGAAGTTTGGCTTTTGCCACAGCCTGTCCTGACAGCACCAACAGCCACGAGTGGTTTAGTTGATTTAACCATGGTGTCTTTGGGACCCAGTAGCATGAAGTTTGCACCGGCAGCGTTTACGATCGCACTTACCGCCATTACTTTTTGATAAGTAACATCACTGTAAGAGAATACACAATCATCAGCTTTCAGTTCTTTAATTAGTTTAGGGAGGTCTTCTTCTGCAAAGATCGGGATACCATCAGGGTAGAGCTTGCCGGCCAGTTCAGTCGGGTATTTTCTACCGTCGATATCGGGAATTTGCGCAGCTGTGAAGGCAACAACATTGAAGTCTTCATTTCCGCGAAAATACGTGTTGAAATTGTGAAAATCTCTTCCCGCAGCACCGATAATGATTACATTACGTTTCATAGGAATTCCTCTTTTTTTTGGTTTTTTTAAAAACCGAGTTATAAATTTTTTGCAAAATTAGTGGTTTAAGTCGAGATTCTTAGAGCAAAGACGATATTTTTTTTTGAATATACTGCTAATGTCATTCATATGGCCTGAAAATACTGTGATGAAATGCAGAAATTTATCCTTATTGGATTTACAAATAGTGATGATACGCTATAACGCTATAACGATATAGCCATTTAACAATTTAACCACCGAGTCCTCGGGGCAAGCAGTTTAGCCATTTAACAATTTAACCGTTTAGCCATTTAACAATTTACATTAATTTTGCCTACAACACATCCAAAGAAAATGATAGAAACCACCATTCAGGAATCAGCAATAAAAGCATTTAAATACATTTATTCTGCTGACATACAGGCAATTGACCTTATAATTCAGAAAACAAGGAAGGAATTTGAAGGGGATTATACCATCAATGTATTCCCATTTCTCAGAATGAGTAAAGAGAAACCAGAGCTAACAGCTGAAAAAATTGGTCAGTACCTTGTAGAGAAAGTCTCTGAGATTAATTCATTTAATGTTATTAAAGGTTTTCTAAACCTTGTTGTTGACGATTCTTTCTGGATATCCTTTATTCAGGAAAATGGCGATAATATTGATTTCGGGACATTGCCAAAAAAATCCAAGAGACCGGTGGTGATCGAATTTTCTTCTCCCAATACAAATAAACCTCTGCACCTGGGCCATATCAGGAATAATCTTCTGGGTTGGTCGATTTCAGAGATACTTACAGCGGCCGGCTATGATGTTGTAAAGGTTAATCTGGTAAACGACAGAGGAATTCACATTTGCAAATCAATGCTGGCCTGGGAAAACTGGTATAGCGATAAATCTCCTGAGTCCTCAGGCTTGAAAGGGGATAAACTGGTTGGTGATTGCTATGTAAGGTTTGATCAGGAACTTAAAAAGGAGTTATCTAAACTTCAGGATGAAGGCTTCAGCAAAGAAGAGGCTGAGAAAAAGGCCCCACTTATGATGGCTGCAAGGGAAATGCTGATGAAATGGGAAGCAAATGATGCTGATGTCAGGGCATTGTGGACAAAAATGAATGCATGGGTCTATGATGGCTTTCATGTTACCTACCGGCGTCTGGGAATCGATTTTGATAAGATCTATTATGAATCTGATACCTTCCTTCTGGGAAAATCCATCGTAGAAGAAGGCTTGATAGATGGAATCCTTTTTAAAAAGGACGATGGGTCGGTATGGGCTGACCTGTCTGAAGATGGTTTGGATGAAAAACTTTTGCTCAGAGCAGATGGCACCTCCGTTTACATGACACAGGATCTCGGGACTGCCCAACTAAGGTATGATGATTACCATCCGGATAAATTACTGTATGTAGTAGGAAATGAACAAAACTACCACTTTGATGTATTGAAAATCATCATGAAAAAACTTGGACGGGAATGGGCAAATGATATTACCCACCTTTCCTATGGAATGGTTGAACTTCCACAAGGGAAGATGAAGTCCAGAGAAGGGACCGTTGTTGATGCTGATGACCTCATGGATCAAATGTTCAATACGGCCGAAAACATGGCCAAAGAACTTGGGAAAGCGGACGATCTCAGCAAAGAAGATGCATCACGACTTTTTGAGATGATCAGCCAGGGAGCACTTAAGTATTTTATTCTCAGGGTTGACCCTAAAAAGAATATGCTCTTCAACCCGGAAGAGTCCATTGATTTCAATGGAAACACCGGTCCTTTTATTCAATATACAAATGCACGAGTTAACTCATTGCTGCGAAAAGCAGCGAATAAAGGACTGAAGCCGGGAATTATGGCATCAGGGATCCTGCCCAAGGAAAAAGAAATCCTGAAATTAATATATACATACCCTACGGTGATTGCTAATGCAGCTGAGGAGCTAAGTCCTGCCGTGATCGCTAATTACGCATATGAATTGGCAAAAGAGTATAATCAGTTTTACCAGGAGATCAATATCCTTAGAGAAGAGGATCGCTCTAAAGCTGAATTCAGGCTGCGTTTATCAGCCTTTACATCTATAGTATTGACTTCTGCCATGCATTTGTTGGGCATCAGCGTTCCTGAAAAAATGTAATCCCTTTAGCGTACCAAAACCTTTGCGGAAGCCACTCCTCTGTCATTCTCAATGCGGAGTATATAAAGTCCTGAATTTATTTTGTCAAGGCTTAGCTGATATTCATTTCCGGGATTTTCCACCAATACAATTCGTTTTCCATCCATGGATATCAGTTCAAGTTTGCTGATCGTGTGCTCTGAACGGATAAAAAACCTGTCAGAAGCCGGATTGGGATAAATACTGATGTTGATCTTGTCCAACTCTTCCACCCCAAAAATATAACGTAAGGTAAAGGTGTTTGAATATGCCGATTCTCCTTCATCAAATACCGAGGTCACATTATAATTGTATTCACCCCATGTTGGAACCTCATCCATGGTATTATTTGTCGAGATAAGGCTTGAATTGATCTTAATATTGTCACGATAAAGATTGTAGCCGAGGAATCCTTTTACGGCACTGATCTCGTCCAATGTACCATCACTGTATTGTACCACTGCCCTGATCAGATATGTTTCTGTCCAGCTTGACCAATCTCCGGTGCTATTGTTCCGATCCCATGAGCGGCCATTATCAAGATCCGCATCATAAGCAAGAAAGGTTTGTTCATTTTCAGAGCCAAAACCAACAACGAAATCTCCGTCGAAAAAGAGGTTTTCTGTACTCACATCTACTTCGAGCCAGCCTTCAATGGCGTTTACGGCATTCTCGTAAAGCAGGTTGTTCCCGGGTTGTGATCCTGACCAGTTATATACTTCGGCATAAAAGGTATTGTCTCCGGCATCTATTGAGGTTAAGTATTTTAGGGTCATGATCTGACAAGGGCCTGAGGGCGACATATGTGTCGACATGGAATATCCAGGGTAATTATAGGCGCTTGTTGCTTCATTATTATCATAAATGAGCTCTTCCTCTGAACCGCCACCGGGTCCCGACCAATGCAGGCTGACCTGATTATCATTCACGATTCCTGTAAGGTTGGTTGGTGCTTCCAATCCACTGGCACTGACTATAACCTGGATGGGGCCTGCCGGGCCGGATTCTCCTTCGTCATATACTGCTGTTACTGAATAACTATAAGTTCCTGCGCTGAGTCCGGCATCTGCATAGGTGCTTTGTGTCCAGGTAGTGGCATTTATTTTGCTTCCATCCCTGAAAATATTATAGCCCAGCAAGCCTTTTGTGTTATCTGTGTAGCTTGCTGACAAGGGTAGGCTTTCTTTGTGGAAATCCAAAGCTGCCTTGTTGGTGTTGATTGTTGCCGGACGTATCCATTCCAGCTTTGACCTTCCATATTTATCCTGATACATCACTTTTGCCTCATGGCTTCCAACATATTCATAATCGCCTAATTGGCTAAGTTCAGTAAATCCATTCGTGTGACTGCCAAAGTACAGTGATTGATTAAAAAAGCTATCATCTACACCAACATAAGGACCTCCCGCATCATCGTTATAAGTTGCAAGCATGAAGGTTGACTGATTGATGCTTACTGAGGTGGGGATGTTGATCCAGTTATTGTTTACACCAAAGGTCGTATAGGGTCCTCCTAATACTGTTGTTCCGTCTCCCGACAAAATATATACAGATATACTTTGATTCCAGCTTTCAAAATTAGTTGTAAAAAACCTGATCTCATTCACTGTAACAGGATAGTTGGTAAGTGTAAACAATTGTGCGATCCCGGCTCCACCATCTGTGGATGCGAAGGATGATTCAAATGTATTGTCATGGAATTTAATCCATTCCTCACTTCCTCCGCCGGAGGGCGATATCCAGCTTAAGTTGACGGTACTGCCATTTACTCCGGCCTGAAGATCGGTAGGTGGCTCAAGCGTGCTTCCGCTAATGATTGCCTGAACAGGTCCTGCCGGATCAGAAACGCCTTCGTCATATACCGCAGCAACCATATAACTATAGGTCCCGACAGCAAGAGCCAGGTCATCATAATACGTATTTGCTGTAGGGGTATTGTTCAGCAGAACTCCATCCCTGTAAACTGAGTAACCGATCAGGCTGAGAAAGCTATTCTTCATGTTTGCGATCGGGCTTACGATTTGGTTTATTCCCCCGATTGAATTTCTCGCTGAATTATTGTTGATGACAGCTATTGTTTCAGGCATTTTACCTCCCAAGACTTCCCTCTTTCCGCTTGGATAAAGAACCACGGCCCTGATCAGGTATGCTTCATTCCAGCTTGACCAGCTTTGCCCTGATTCATCAAAGTCCCACGCCCTTCCATTATTCAAATCTGCATCATAGCCTATAAATCCTTCTTCTGCAAAACTTCCAAAACCAACAACAAAATCTCCGCTAACATTAATGGAAGATCCACTTACATCTACTTCTACCCATGCTCCGTTCTGGGCTGTTTCTGTACTGCTGTATAAGATTGTTGTTCCAGGCTGACTTCCAGACCAGTTGAAAACCTTTGCATTAAATTCATTGTCAGCGCCTTCTGAGGTTGTATAATATTTTAAGCTGAGAAGCTGGCAAGGGCCCGAAGGGGACATATGCGTAGACATCGTATATCCCGGATATTTATAGGAACCGGTACTGACATTATTATCATAGATAAGTTCTTCTTCTATTCCGCCACCCCCACTTGGTGCTGTCCAACTCAGGTTGACATCATTCCCGCTAACATTTGCTTGCAGGTTAGTAGGAGGGTCAAGGGTTGATCCTCCACCCATCACTGCCTGCAAGGCGTTTATTCTGCCATATCCGAGCTGTGTGCTCCATGTTCCATACGGATAATTGCTGTTATTTGAATAGGTATATCCTCCTACTTTATCACAGGATGTGAAGGGCTTGTTTCGAAGCTCTGCTTCTGTATAGCTTGGATTTACAGATGCGATCAGACCAACAACTGCTGCTGCGATCGGGCAGGCGGCTGAGGTGCCACCAAACTCATAATAGTCATTGAAGGAGTACCCGGGAATCCCTTCCCGGTCAATGGTCCATGTGTCAGTTCCCGGAGAAGCAATGTCAGTCGAGTCACCGTAATTGGAAAAGGAACTCTTTTCATCGAAACGATCGGTGGACCCAACGCCTACAACATTCGGGAAATGGAAAGGATAACCAACCGAGTTAAGTGAACTCTCGTTGCCGGTGGATGCGAGTACCACAGTACCCAACCCACCCCTGGAGTCAGTGCGCATATATTCAAAGGCATCCCTGATCACCTGAATATTTGACCAGGCCCCCATGGTGTAGCTATTACTTACCGCTACAATGGAATATGGGGCTGTCATCACATGTTCACATGCTCTGATAAGAACGACTTCTGAAGTGGAGAATGTTCCGCCACTTCCAAAGTTAAATCCCATTTTTATCGGTACCACCATTACGTTATATCCAACACTGGCAACACCAACTGAATTATTGGTCAAAGCACCGATCAACCCTGCACATGGGGTGCCGTGATTTTCTTCACTTTCAACAGCTGAGGGATCGTTATTATTATCAACTGCATTGTATGCCGACAGGTACTTCCCGGTCATCTCAGTGTGATTGAGATCAAAACCATGGCCATCAATAACTGCAACTGCAACAGAGGATGATCCTGTTGTGATATCCCATGCCTCAAATGCATCAATATCAGCATCATTGGCTTGGTACAGAAACCACTGATCTGACAAAAGAGGGTCGTTGGGGGTAAATCCCATATAGCCTCGGATATAAAAATTTGGCTGGGCATAAATAACAAACTCTTTTTCTGCAAGTTCTTTGCATGCTTTGAAAATATTCACATTAGAAGGAATTCTGACAGCATAAGTCTGTGTTTTAACAAGGTTTATTTTTTCTGTAACCTCCCCCTTATATGGCAATATAAGATCCTGAATATTTGTGGAGGTAGCATGCTCGGTTTTCAGGTTGACCAGAAGGGTATTATCCAGAAATGCTATATCCTTATCACGAATAAATGCAGGATAAACGGAAAGAACCGATTGCTCTGATCTTAGCTCTGACAGGAATGTTTCCGCAGCCTCATCACTCCGTTTATTAAGACCATCAGCCTGGTATTGCCTGGTAATAGGGTTTGGAAACGATTGTGATTCATCCCATTTCAATTCCGGGAATTTCATTTCAAAAGTGCCAAGTGCATTTTCTGATACATCTTTCTCAAAAACAATGAGAATTGTTGAATAATCTATTTCCGGGCTTACCAACATCCCATCATCGTAGAATTGATAATATTCAAATACAGGATTGTTGACCGATTGTGAAAAACAGTTAAGGCTAAGGCTTATAAGAAAGAGGGCGGTCAGTTTTTTCATGATTGATTATTTAATGGATTTAATTCAAACTTAATAATATTTAGTGGGTCTTACAACTATCAGGATATTTTTATTGTTAAGCAAATGTTAAAGCCAATTGAGTCCAATACTGAGGTACATGCAAGTCTTAGGCCAAAGACAAATAAAATTTGATTAATTTTGCGCCACAAAAAGTGAAGAATAATGTTTGAAGGATTAAGTGACAGACTAGAACGCTCTTTTAAGATACTTAAAGGGCAGGGACATATTAGCGAAATAAATATTGCGGAGACCCTGAAAGAGGTTAGGAAGGCATTGCTGGATGCTGATGTTAGCTATAAAATCGCAAAGCAGTTTACAGATGATGTAAAGCAAAAAGCACTAGGGGCTGATGTACTCACATCTGTTTCTCCTGGACAGTTAATGGTCAAGATCGTCAGGGATGAGATGGCGGGGCTGATGGGTGGCGAAATGGAGGAACTCGATATTAAAGGGAATCCTGCCATTATTCTGATTGCCGGTTTGCAAGGTTCAGGGAAGACAACATTTTCAGCAAAACTTGCCAACTACCTGAAAAACAAAAAGGGGAGGAACCCGCTGCTGGTTGCCTGTGATGTTTACAGGCCCGCTGCGATTGAACAGTTAAAAGTGCTGGGGGAACAGGTTGGTGTTGAGGTTTATACAGAAGAAGGCAGCAAGGATCCTGTTAAGATTGCAAGCAATGCTGTAAGCTATGCTCGAAGCAAAGGAAAGAATGTCGTGATCGTAGATACCGCAGGGCGTCTTGCCATTGATGAGAAAATGATGGCGGAGATTTCCTCCATTAAAAAAACCATTAAGCCACAGGAAACGCTTTTCGTTGTGGATTCCATGACAGGGCAGGATGCTGTGAACACTGCCAAGGCCTTTAATGATGAGTTGGATTTTGAGGGGGTCGTATTGACAAAATTGGATGGTGATACACGTGGTGGAGCTGCTCTGACGATCAAATCTGTGGTTAATAAACCCATCAAGTTTATTGGTATTGGCGAAAAGATAGATGCTATTGATGTTTTCTATCCCGACAGGATGGCCGACCGTATTCTGGGAATGGGTGATATCGTCAGCCTCGTAGAACGTGCGCAGGATCAGTTTGATGAAAAGGAAGCCCAGAAACTTCAGAAGAAGATCGCCCGGAATGAATTTAATTTTAATGATTTTCTTTCCCAGATCAAGCAGATTAAGAAGATGGGAAATATCAAAGATCTTATGGGTATGATCCCCGGAATGGGAAAAGCTATCAGGAACATGGATATGGATGATGATGCATTTAAAGGCATTGAGGCTATTATTCATTCCATGACCAATGAAGAACGCGAAAATCCTAAATTGTTGAATGGTAGCCGTCGCAAAAGAATTGCTATTGGAAGCGGTTCGGATATCCAGGAAGTGAACAGGCTTATCAAGCAATTTGAGGAAACAAGCAAAATGATGCGTATGATGACAAAGGGTGGTGGCAGAAATATGGCACAGATGATGAAAAATATGAAGGGCGCCCCCGGAATGAAGCGATAAGCAATATTAAGCTGATAAACATGAAGTTAATTGACGGAAAAAAAATAGCGGAAAAGATCCGCATGGAAATCATGACAGAAGTTGCCGCGCTCATCGATAATGATGAAAGAGCCCCTCATCTGGCTGCAATCATTCTGGGCGAAGATCCTGCAAGCCAGACGTATGTTGCAGCTAAAGAAAAGGCTTGTAAATCGGTTGGGATCACTTCTTCGATTTATAAACTTCCCGGAAAAGCAAGGGAAAAAGAGCTTATTGAACTCATTGATTTCCTGAATAATGACCCTGAAGTTGATGGCTTTATCGTTCAACTGCCATTGCCGGAGCATATAAATGAGAGCAAGGTGATAGAAAGCATTGATCCTGCCAAGGATGTGGATGGCTTTCATCCGCTTAACCTTGGGCGAATGCTTTCAGGCCTGCCATCCTACCTTCCGGCCACCCCGTATGGGATTATTGAGCTTCTCGAACATTCGAAAATAGAAACAGAAGGCAAACACTGCGTTGTGCTGGGCAGAAGCAACATTGTTGGCACACCTGTCAGTATTTTACTGTCAAGGAAGGCCAAACCCGGTAATTGCACGGTAACAATCTGTCATAGCAAGACCAATAATATCAAAGAGATCACCAAATCAGCGGATATCATCATTGCAGCCATTGGTGTTCAGGGATTTGTGACGGCAGATATGGTAAAAAAAGGTGCAGTTGTAATTGATGTTGGCATTCACCGGATACCATCTGACAAGACCCAGTCCGGTTTTAAGTTAAAAGGGGATGTCGATTTTGATGAAGTGGCAGGAAAATGTAGTTATATCACACCGGTGCCGGGTGGCGTTGGGCCCATGACCATAGTGGCATTGCTACAGAATACTTTGCTGGCACGCATGAAAAGGATCTATTCATAATCCGCAAATTAAAATACTCCAATTGGACAACAATCAGGAAATATTGCTTGATCAGGGTAAACTCCTTCCTGTAATGGAAGAATTTTATAGCATTCAGGGAGAAGGCTATAATACAGGGCAGGCTGCATATTTTATCCGTATTGGTGGTTGTGATGTAGGTTGCCATTGGTGTGATGTGAAGGAATCATGGAATGCAAAACTGCATCCTCTAACAGAAACCGCTGGCATTGTAGAACGGGCAGCATCCTATCCCGCAAAAGCCGTTGTGCTTACCGGTGGAGAACCCGGAATGTATGCGCTTGATGTTCTTTGTAAAGGATTGATCGATGAAGGAGTGAGTATATTTCTTGAAACTTCGGGGGCATATGAACTGAGTGGGACCTTCGACTGGATTTGTCTTTCCCCAAAGAAAAAACAACCACCTGTTGATTCTGCATATACTAAAGCAGATGAACTTAAAGTTATTATCAGTGAGGAATCAGACCTGGAATGGGCTGCGATGCAGGAAGTAAAGGTACAGCCGGATTGTATTTTATACTTGCAACCGGAGTGGAGTGTGATTGATAAGATGATGCCACTCATTGTAGACTATATTCTTGAAAACCCACAGTGGCAAATTTCATTGCAAAGCCATAAATATATGCGCATTCCCTGATCCCTTTATCAGATATATGCAGAAGCTTAGCTCAATAATTGTTTTTCTTTTCCTGTTGTTATTTTTAACAACAGGCCTCCTTGCACAGTCGGAGGATTATGAACCCAAGACGAAGGCGAGGAAGTCCTTCAATGCAGCCCTGGATATGTGGAGGTCGAATGAGCCGGAAAAGGCTGAAAAAGAGTTGCGTAAAGCCATCTCAATAGATTCCCTTTATGCTAGAGCATATATTTTACTGGGTGATGTTTGTATGGATATGAAGAGGCCGGATGAAGCGATCATTCACTACAGAAAGGCCTCGACACTGAACCCTGAGAGACCCCAGGGCTTACTGTATCTTCTGGGGATCGCATATCTTGAAAATGAAGAATATGCTGCATCGGCCGAAAACCTTCGGGCTTTTATTTCAACACCCCGGATCAGAAGTGATCAGAAAGAAAATGCTGAGGGCCTGCTACGTCTGGCAGAGTTCAGAAAACATGCGCTTGAAAATCCGGTGCCATTTCAACCTGAAAACCTGGGCCCCTTCGTGAATTCGAAGGATGATGAATTTGTGAATTCCATAACCCTGAATGAGCAGCAATTGGTTTATACTCTTATGAAGCCTGATTCTATAATTAAAGGTCATTTTACCGAAGGCTTTGAAATGGCAGTAAAAACTGATTCAGGATGGTATCGGACAGGAAGGGCTCTTCCTGCTTTGCATGAACTTGGAAATATCGGAGCCATGAGCCTGTCACCAGATGGGCGATTTCTCTTCTTTACGTCCTGTGGTGCTCCTGACGGACATGGCAGCTGTGATCTTTATGTTTGTGGTAAAGAGGGGGATGATAAGTGGTCAGACCCCCAGAATCTTGGCGGAATCGTAAATTCAAGTGGCTGGGATTCTCAGCCCTGCTTTTCAGCAGATGGCCAAAGCCTGTATTTTTCATCAGCAAGAGGTGGAGGGTATGGAGGCTCTGACATCTGGTCTTCAAAATTCATACAGGGGCAGGGGTGGACCAGGCCGGTAAATGCAGGTAAAAACATCAATTCAGGAGAAGAAGAAATGGCTCCTTTCATCCATCCTGATGGCCGTACCATCTATTTTTCATCAAAGGGACATGCCGGAATGGGAGGCTTTGATCTTTATATTTCGCGATTAGACAGCAATAACCACTGGACGAGCCCGCTAAACCTGGGTTGGCCGGTAAATACCCAATCTGATGAGATCAATATAGTGGTTTCAACAAATGGAAAGGCCGCTTATCTTTCGTCTGACCTGGAAGAAGGTCATGGCGGCTACGATATTTACCGATTTGACCTTCCTGCTGAGCTAAGACCATATAAAGTAGGTTACCTGGAAGGGAATGTTTATGATGCTGATACAAAAAAGGCCTTGAAGGCCGGGTTGGAACTCACTGATCTTGAATCGGGAGAGGTGACGGTAAGATGCGAATCTGAACCTTCAGGTCACTATATAGCAGCTCTTCCTGGCGGAAGGAATTATGCTTTGAATATTTCAAAACAGGGCTATATGTTCTATTCCGAAAATTTTAACCTTGAAGTGTCTGAAATGAAAGGAGAATCCGTGCAGAAAGACATCTACCTGCAGCCAATAAAATCAGGTCAGTCAATTACCCTTAACAATATTTTCTTCGAAACAAATGAATACGCTCTGGATGAATTATCCCTGGTGGAACTGTATAGAATAAATGCCTTTCTCGTTCAAAATCCCGGGATACGTATCATGATATGCGGACATACCGATGATGTGGGGACAGAAGAATATAATCAGGTGCTTTCAGAGAACAGGGCCAGGTCGGTCTATTCCTTTCTCATTGAAGTAGGTATTGAAGCTAAACGCTTGGAATATAAGGGTTTCGGTAAATCAGAACCCATATCTGACAATGAGACAGAAGAAGGCCGGGCATTGAACCGGAGGACTGAAATGCTTGTTTTATGACCGGAGACCGGAGACCGGAAGACCGGAAGACCGGAGACCGGAAGACCGGAGATCTGAGAGAGGAAGGCCGGAGACCGGAGCCCGGAGACCGGAGATCTGAGAGAGGGAGACCGGAGAGCGGAAGAGTGGAAAAATGATTTCTGTAGGATGATTTTAGAACTTTTGTCGGGATTGTATTAATCTGTGGATCATTGCAGAAATTTTTCTTGTGGTTTCAATTAGTACATCTGATTCCAATCTCTGTATGATACACAGTTCTTTGGCCAATAATAATTGAGTCCTCAACTCAGCACATGATCCTTGTGCTATATGCAGATAGTAAACATATTCTTTATTAGTCTTACGATCAAAACCTTCTGCAATATTGGATGGTATCGAAACTGAAGCTCGTTGCAACTGGTCTTTAAGTCCATATTCTCTGCAGTTTTTTAGTGCTCTGTAAATCAACACACTCAAATTCATGCTAATTTCCCAAACTTCCAGGTCTTCAAACTTCTCAACTCCCATATCTTATATCTTAATTTGCAATATCCTTAAACTGGAATTCGCCTGTTGTCTATCTATTAATACGTATTATTCAAAAATGTCACACTTTGATATAGAATAATTTCGAATTCAAATGAAAAATTCCGGTTATCGGTCTACCGGTCTCCGGTCTTCCGGCAACCAGCCATTCGGAAAGGAAGAAATATGAGTATATAATTAAGATTTACTGACCAGTTTCCTGATAAAATCGTACTTGTAATTCATAAATCTTCAATTCCGGTCCCCGGTCTCCGGTCTTCCGGCAACCAGCCATTCGGAAAGGAAGAAATATGAGTATATAATTAAGATTTACTGACCAGTTTCCTGATAAAATCGTACTTGTAATTCATAAATCTTCAATTCCGGTTACCGGTCTCCGGTAGCCAGTAGCCCGTTTTTATGATTCTATTAACATTGCAGCTTTGCATATTTTAGGTATCTTTGCACCCAATTTTTGACTAACAACTATGATTAAAATAACATTGCCGGATAATTCGGTCAGACAGGTAGAAGCAGGAACCACTGCCCTTGAGATTGCCAGGAGCATTAGTGATGGATTGGCCAGGAATGTATTGTCTGCCAAGGTAAATGGAGAAATTATCGACGCTACACGCCCGATCAATGAAGATGCTACACTGTCTTTACTTACATGGAATGATGATGGCGGAAAAGCAACGATGTGGCATTCATCTGCTCACCTGATGGCTGAGGCCATCGAGCAACTTTATCCCGGAGTAAAATTTGGGATTGGTCCGGATGTGGAAAACGGATTCTATTATGATATTGACTTTGGCGATTATCAGGTTTCCGATGCTGATTTTAAAAAGATTGAAGATAAGGTAATAGAGCTTGCCAGGGAGAAACAGACTTTCACACGGCGTTCAGTAAGTAAGGCCGAAGCGATTAAATACTTTACCGAAAAGGGTGATGAATATAAGCTTGAGCTTATTGAAGATTTAGCTGATGGTGAGATCACATTTTATGAATCAGGAACTTTTACTGATCTCTGTCGCGGGCCGCATATGATTGATACAGGAATGATCAAGGCAGTTAAGCTGCTTGGTATTGCCGGGGCTTACTGGAGGGGTGATGAAAAGAGGAAAATGCTGACCAGAATCTACGGGATTACTTTTCCGAAGCAGAAGGAACTCACCGAATTCCTGGAAATGCTGGAAGAAGCTAAAAAACGTGACCACCGAAAACTTGGCGCTGAACTTGAAATCTTCACTTTTTCACAAAAGGTTGGGCAGGGGTTGCCGCTATGGCTTCCCAAAGGTGCCCAATTAAGAGAAAGACTTGAAGATTTTCTGAAGAAGCTGCAAAAAAAGATGGGATATCAACAGGTGATCACACCACATATTGGTAAGGTCGAGCTGTATAAAACGTCCGGCCATTACGATAAGTATGGTGCTGATTCATTTCATCCCATTACCACACCGATAGAAGGGGAGGAGTTTTTCCTGAAACCGATGAATTGCCCTCATCACTGCGAAATTTACAATGCTCTCCCGAAATCATACAGGGATCTGCCATACAGAATTGCTGAGTTTGGTACTGTATATCGTTACGAGCAGAGTGGTGAGCTTCATGGACTGACAAGGGTCAGGGGGTTTACCCAGGACGATGCCCATATCTTTTGTACACCTGATCAGTTGAAAGATGAATTCAAGAGTGTGATGGATATCGTGATGATCATCTTCAAAGCGCTTGATTTTAATGAATTTGTTACCCAGATCTCGCTACGCGACCCCAACGACAAAGAAAAATATATTGGCAGTGATGAAAACTGGGAGAAAGCTGAGAAAGCCATACTTGAAGTGGCTGAAGAACGTGGGCTCGATGCGGTGATCGAATATGGCGAAGCCGCTTTTTACGGTCCTAAAATGGACTTCATGGTGAAGGATGCCATTGGCAGAAAATGGCAGTTGGGAACCATACAGGTTGATTATAATCTGCCGGAACGTTTTGAACTTGAATATGTTGGTCCTGATAATGAAAAACACAGGCCTGTCATGATCCACCGGGCACCGTTCGGGTCGATGGAAAGATTCGTGGCTGTGCTGCTTGAACATTGTGCCGGGAAATTCCCGCTATGGCTCACTCCTGATCAGGCTATCGTATTGCCAATCAGTGAAAAATATCATATTTATGCAGAAAAAGTTTTAACTTTGCTAAATAATTCCGAAATTCGCGCCCTCGTTGACGAGAGGAGTGAAAAAACGGGCAGGAAGATCCGCGATGCTGAACTGAAGAAGATTCCTTATATGTTGATAGTAGGAGAAAAGGAAGAAAATGAAGGAACTGTCTCAGTCAGAAAACAAGGTGAAGGTGATGTCGGAACTTTTACGGTAGAAGAATTTGCGAAGATGATCAATGAGGAAATCGAACGTCTTCTCAATATAAATATTTAGTAACCAATATAGGAGAAATAGCGATAACAGCAAAAACACATTACCGTGGCAGGTGCAGAAGGCCTCAGCGGAAGATCGGAAACGAACACAATATTAACCAGGACATCAAAGCCCCTGTAGTAAGGGTTGTAGGTGAAGACCTGGAACCGGGAATTTATAATATCAAGGAAGCCATTGAACTGGCTGAGGCTCAGGGCCTGGATCTGGTGGAGATTTCTCCGAAAGCCAGCCCGCCTGTATGTAAAATTGTTGATTACAAAAAGTTCCTGTACGAACGAAAGAAGAAACTGAAGGAAACTAAAGCAAAAACAGCAAAGGTTGTTGTAAAAGAGATCAGACTGGGACCTAACATTGATGACCATGACTTCAACTTTAAACTGAAGCATGCCATCAAGTTCCTGGAAGAGGGTGCAAAAGTGAAAGTAGATGTGTTCTTCAAAGGAAGAATGATCATTTACAAGGAAAAGGGGGAGATTGTACTCTTAAAATTTGCCCAGGAATTGGAAGAATATGGAAAAGTAGAAAGGCTTCCAAAGCTTGAAGGGAAAAGAATGATCATGATCATAGCTCCGAAGAAATAATTTTTATCAATATATAATTTGTATAGTAATGCCAAAAATGAAGACGAAATCCAGTGCCAAGAAAAGGTTTACCTTAACGGGCACCGGTAAAATTAAGAGAAAGCATGCGTACAAAAGTCACATTCTTACAAAGAAAACAAAGAAGCAGAAACGCAACCTGACTCATGTTACGATGGTTGATACTGCTGACGAAAAGAATGTGCGCGCAATGCTTCGCAAGTAAAACGAGTATTTAACTGCAAAGGGCCACAAAGTTCCGGTTCGTCGCCGGGCGCCCACGCAAAAAACAAAAATTGAAATGCCAAGATCAGTAAATGTAGTAGCCGCCAGGGCCCGCAGAAAAAAGGTCATGAAAGCGACCAAAGGCCAGTTTGGAAGGCGGAAGAATGTCTGGACGGTTTCAAAAAATGCATACGAAAAAGGTTTATCGTATGCATACCGTGACAGAAGGAACAAAAAACGGAATTTCAGGGGACTGTGGATTCAGAGAATCAATGCAGCCGCCCGTCAATATGGAATGTCTTATTCAGTATTTATGGGTAAGATCCATGCTAACAATATCGACATTAACAGGAAAGTGCTGGCCGATCTGGCCATGAACAATCCTGAAGCCTTTAAGGCGATTGTTGAGAAAGTAAAATAGAAAAAATCCCCGCGAGTTTCGTGGGGATTTTTTTTACCCCTTCCATTCACCCCTTCCACATCACACGGTATCAGCTACTATGTATTCCTACTTCCAAATTCCAGGATTTGAATTTCGGATATCAATAGAGGAAGCATTCGAGGGTATTGTCTAAATCTTAATTTGCTTTTTTCAGCCTCTTCTCTTCTTTTTTTTCTTTTGCCGTTTTCGTGGGTGCTTTTTTTACGTTTTTCTTAGCGTCCTGACCTTTTCCCATAATACTATTTATTAATTCATATTCAATATGAATCTAAGGTAGTTAATTTATTCCTTTTAGCAAAATTTTATTTCAATGCAAACTCGACAGCGCTTTCGGCGTGAATTCTTGTCGTGTCAAATACAGGAATGTCAACATCTTCACTTTTTATCAATAATGGTATTTCTGTACAACCTAAGATCGCTCCTTCGGCCCCGTTTTTGGTAGCTTCATGAATGATCCTTATGTACTCAGCTTTTGATGCAGATTCAATTTTACCCTGTACGAGTTCCTGATAAATGATATTATGTACAATTTTTATGTCCTTTTCAGTTGGAATGATCACTTCAATACCAAATTCATTACGGAGCGTTTCTTTATAAAAATCCTTTTGCATAGTGAATTTTGTTCCAAGCAGAAGGACTTTGCTTATATTCTGTTCCTTGATCTTTTGCCCTGTAGCAACCGCAATATGTAAAAAAGGGATGTTTATGTTTTTAATGATTTCTTCACTGCATAAATGCATGGTATTTGTGCATAATACAACAATTTCGGCTTCAACTTTTTCCAGGTTTCTTGCAGCTTCCACCATGATCTTGTCCAATGATTCCCAATCATCGATGTGTTGCAGCCTTTCTATTTCTGAGAAATCAACAGACTCCATCACGCATTTACAGGAATGAAAGCCTCCTAACATTTCTTTAACTTTTTCATTTACGATTTCATAATATACTAAGGAGGATTCCCAACTCATGCCTCCGATCAATCCTATTTTTTTCATAATCTAGTGTTAATTTCATTGATTTGCCCCTTGATATACTGTATAAGTAAGGCGGATTTTAGTTCAAACTGAATGACATCGCTAGTAATAATACACTGAAACTGAAACTCGTCTTGAATGAGAATGTGATTTAGAAAGTGATGGGCTAGATGATAAAAGAAGTGCCCCACGCCCCACGCCTACTTAATATGATACTTTTCCATCCTCCTATCCAGTGCCTGCCATGTAATGTTGAGGAGTTCAGCGGCCTTCGATTTATTGTGGTGGGCCTGCTCAAGGGCCTTTAATATCGCTTCTTTCTCTATCTCAGCAAGGTCAAGGGTTTCATCTGTGATGCTGCTTGTCTTTACCTCTGCTGTGCCAGGAATGCTGTATCTGAAGTCTTCCCAGTCAATAATATCTTTTTCACAAAGGATGATGGCACGTTCGATCATATTTTTCAGTTCCCGCACATTTCCAGGGAAATCGTAATCCATGAGTTTCAGTGTAAGCTCTGGATCAATGCCTTTGATTTCCTTGCCCATCTGCCCCGCAAAATATTGCACATAATATTCGAGCAAGGGCTGGATGTCGTCTTTTCGTTCTCTTAATGGCGGGATATTGATCACAAAAGTGCTCAGGCGGTGATACAGGTCGGGCCTGAACTTTCGCTTACTGCTCAGCTCATATAAATCGCGATTAGAAGCAGTGATCACCCGCACATCGATAGCTGTTTCCACCCGGGAACCAAGTTTGCTTACCTTCTTTTCCTCAAGCACCCGCAGTAACTTTGCCTGCTGGCTCATCGGCATATCGCTGATCTCGTCCAGAAACAGTGTACCATTATTGGCTATTTCAAACCAACCGTCTTTATCTTCCCTGGCATCCGTGAAGGCTCCTTTTTTGTGGCCAAAAAACTCACTTTCAAAAAGTGTTTCGGGCACGGCAGAGCAGTTCACTGAATAAAAAAACTGCTTGTTTCTCTTACTCAGGATATGAATGCCTCTCGCTACCAGTTCTTTTCCTGTTCCGCTTTCACCTGTAATCAAGACAGATGTACTGTTCGAGACAGCCACCTTAGTGATCAGGTCAACCACTTTTTTCATGCCGGCACTTTTGCCGATCAGGTCATATCCGAAAATGTTCTGGATCTCGTTTGATAATATGTTGAATTTATGTTCTGTGCTTTTCAGTTTTTCATTGAGGAGGATGAAGCGTTTTGTACGCTCTATGGCATGGTTGATCTCCGGCAGTCGGAAGGGTTTCTGGAAATAGTCAAAAGCACCATGGCGCATGGCCTCGATCACCGTGCTCATATCACCGTGACCGGAGATCATGATCACCTCCATTCCGGGATGCATTTGCTTGACCTTCTGCAATACTTCAAGCCCATCCATCTCAGGAAGTTTTACATCCAGGATAAGTATATCAATGTTATTCACTTCCAGGATTTCAAAAGCACTGGACGGATTGCCGGCTTTATAAATACGGTATTGTTGCCCGCTAAGGAATTCTTCAATTTCATCCCTCATCCGGACTTCATCATCAAGCACCAGCACACTTAACTGCTTCATTTTATATTATTTAATTATTGCTTTCTTTTGGTTCTTTATAGATTGGCAGTGTTACCACCAAACGTGTATGTTTGCCTTCTTTTGAATCCGCTTTGATCTCTCCCTTCATTTCCTTAATAATCCCGTAAATGATCGACAGCCCCAAGCCAGTTCCCATTTCTTCCTTCTTGGTTGTGAAAAAGGGATCAAAAATATTATCGATAATGTTTTCGGGAATACCGGTTCCGTTATCATGAATAATTAATCCGCAGTTTTTTCTGTTGGCGAAGGTGCTTATCTTGATCAGTTTCTCGTAGCCTTTAATGCCTGCTTTATCCTTTTCCATTACGGCATACCTGGCATTGGAAAGCAGGTTCATGATCACTTGTTCAAATTTGTATTTATTTCCCAGCGTGAGGTCTTTTCTGCTTGTATATTTCACCTGAAGTTCGATGCCTTTATTATCATATTGACGGGAAATCAGCGAAAGGGCGTTTAAAATCACCTGGTTTATGGAAATGGGTTCCAATGTTGCATTATGCTGATCACGGGAGAAAACCCTTACATGGTCGATGATACTTCTTATCCTGTCGATATCCCTGAACATGGATTCTGATTTCCTGTTGGCATATTCCTCGGTAATCTCCCCTGACTTCAACTTAATGAGAAGGTTATCCAGACCCATACTGATGCTTCCCAGGGGTTGGTTTATCTCGTGTGCAATCCCGGCTGCCAGTTCACCTAGTGATTCAAGCTTTGATTTTTGAATGAGCATTTCCTGTTGCTTTCTGATCTTCAGCAGTTCTTCCTGTACTCGTTGCTCCAGTGTGCGGTTTAGTTTTTTAAGTTCTTCATCGGTTTTTTTTCTGGCGGAAATGTCAGAAACAAATGTAAGTACTGCTGTTTCTCTTTCCCAGGAGATAACAGTTGATTTGATCTCAAACCAGATAAGTTGAGCTTTTTTATTAATGAATTTTATATCATAGCGATCGGGGACGTCCTCTCCCTGCAAACGCTTCATATGGTTTTCCATGATAAGATCGCGAAAATCCACGTGCATAAAATCGCTAAATGGCTTACCGATGATATGTTTGGGCAGGTATCCGGTCATTTCGTAGATCTTGGGATTGATGAATCTCACAATTCCATCTACCGTAAGCAAGATGCCATCATTGGCATTTTCAAATATCTGCCTGTATTTTTCTTCACTTTCCCTTAATAGTTCTTCGATGTTTTTCCTGTCGGAGATTTCATTGATAAGGTCTTTTGTGCGTTCCTGGATGCGGTATTCCAGTTCATTATTCAGTTTAAGAAGTTCAACATCCACTCGTTTACGATGAATGGCAGCCCCAATGATGTCTGCAGCCGTGCTCAAGGCATTTATTTCAGCTTCGCTCCATTCTCTGGGCATGCAACATTCATCCAGGCCGATAAATCCCCACCAGGCATTGTTCACGAATATGGGCAAAACCACGATTGAGATCAATCCCATTTCACCAAGCAGTTTTTTCTCTGCCCGCGGGAATTTTCCTATGCTCCCATAGATGGGTTTCCCTTTTTCCAGGGTTTTTGCCCACCTGCTGAATCCGTCTTTGTAGTAAATCTCCTTTAAACTGCTTCCATCAACTTCATCTGGCACGTTTGGAGCGGTCCAGTCGAAAAGCAAACTTGTAAAAATCTGTTTCTTTTTGTCGCTGAAGTTTTCAAATATGTATACTCGGCTCACATTGGTAGCTTCACCTAATCTTTTTAGTACATCGCCAATGCTTTGCGTAGTGTAGTTATACTTGAAGAAGAGTTCAGAGGCATAATTGACGGCTTTGAGGATGGCATCACTTTGTTTGAGGGCATTTTCAGCCTCCATCCGGCGCAGCAATTGTTCATCCATGCTTTTGGCAAGCATGATCTCTTTTCCCAGAACCCTGACCTGTCGTTCAAGTTCCTTGTGTTCAACAGGTTTGATGAGATATCCTCTTACCCTGTGATCGATGGCGTGAATGAAATTTTCTTTGGCATCATGGGCTGTCATGATAATGATACGGGTATCATTGTTCCTTTTTCTGATCTCCCTGATCATCTCAAGGCCATCCATTTCAGGCATATTGAGATCAGTAACGACCAGATCGGGCTTTACCTTATTGAAAATCTTAAGCCCTTCCTTGCCGTTTTCAGCAATATACAGGTCATCTACAATTTCTTTGAGCACAGAAGCATAAACTTTCCGGATGGAAACTTTATCTTCGGCGTACAGAACGGAAATGGGCAGTTTTTGAGCACGTTTAGCCATCTTCAACAGGTATTTAGAGGCATCAGGTCTTAATATGGCTAAGTTAATAAATTAATTATTCAATATGCTTCATTCCCGACTGAACAAATCAATGCATTTTACGTTAATAGGGTTGAATTTTAAATAGATTAGAATGTCTGCTAATAAGTTGTTGGAGTTTCGCAGGGAATACCTGGCAGGAGAACTTCTTGAAAAGGATTTACTCTCCGATCCTTACTATCAATTTATGGATTGGCTGGAAGATGCCATGCGCTCAGGTATAGATGATCCTACTGCCATGGCACTTGCTACTTCAGGAGATTCCGGCAGGGCTTCGGTCCGAATTGTACTTTTGAAAGATGCCAGGCCGGAGGGATTGGTTTTCTTTTCAAACTATCAGAGTCGGAAGGGATTGGAATTGGACCAGAACCCCCAGGCATCAGTCATGTTCTTCTGGCCGGGCCTCGATCGACAAGTCAGGGTAGAAGGGAGTATCGAAAAAGTCAGTTCTTTAGAATCGGATGAATTCTTTCGGTCCAGGCCACTGGAAAGCCGGATCTCATCGCTTGTTTCTCCACAAAGCCGGGAAATCCCCGGAAGGGAAGAACTGGAAAGAAAGTTCGAAGAGATTAAATTGTCACTGTCGGATGAAGAAGTAATCCGTCCTGAGTTTTGGGGAGGATACCTCTTGATTCCCGATCGCTTCGAATTCTGGCAGGGGAGGGAGAATCGCTTGAATGACAGAATTCTATATGCCCTCATTGAAGGAGAATGGAAGATCAGGCGTTTAGCGCCTTGATACAGCTGAATTTACAATTTTATATCAGTTTGATCCGTCCTGAAATAATTTCAACCCCTTATTGATGCTGTGGCCTTAAAAGGTCATTAACGGTCTTTACAGGATTGAAGGTTTCGATGGGGACTTCAACAAAGACGGTGATCCAGTGGGCCATGGCTCCGTTCCAGAGTCCTGGGAGTTCCTGTGCTTTCAGATCGCGGCCATCCTTGGACTTAACCGAGATAAAGCCGGTTTGTGGATCTACAAATTCTTTGAGGTCAAATTTCTTGCCTTGATAATCTTTTAAGCTGCATACCAAGTCAACGGGGTTGAAATGGGTTGCTTGTTGAACGATTTCCATCTGGGTTTTATCCTCCATGTTGATTTGTGAAGATTCCACAACCTGGAGTGTTGTAATTCCTTTCAGGTCATCCACCCAGAAGGGCCCACCACCGGGTTCGCCTTCATTTTTGACCATTCCGCAAATTCGTATGGGGCGATTCAGTTTTTCTATGATGATTTGCTTTTTATCCTCAAGGGAAAAGAAGTTCATCCCGCTGGGGAAGTGTGCGTTGAGTTCTTCCTCAACAAATTTTATGGCATCATCGACCCCATCCCTGTCCATGTCGCCGCTTTCCAGTCGTGATAGGATGTCGAAGGATTTCTCCATGAAGTGGATGAGCAGGCCACCCAATGCCTTTTTGTATTTATAGGTTGCCTGACGCAGATTGTCGGGCACTACATTGTCAATGTTTTTGATGAATACAATGTCGCTGTCCAGTTCGTTCAGGTTTTCGATGAGTGCTCCATGGCCGCCCGGCCTGAACAGGATAGAATCATCGGTATTTCGGAAAGGATTGTTTTCCATATCTACCGCAATGGTATCCGTCGATGATTTTTGTTCAGAGTATGAAATGTTGAACTGCATGTTCTTTTCACCTGACATTTTTGCGGCAGCTGATTTCGCTTTATTGATAAAGGGATTCTTATGTTCAGGAGACACGGTAAAGTGAAGGTGGACGACGCCATCCTTATCCTTGCTGTATTCGAGGCCTTCCATCATATGCTCTTCAAGGGGAGTACGAGCACCTTCCGGGTAGTTGTGAAATTTAAGCAGTCCTTTTGGGAGAGCAGCATAATTCAGGCCATTTTTTTTGAGCAGGTATTTTATCAATGTTTTATAATTACCATCAGCCAGAAGTTGGTCGAGATCATATTCATCTTCCATGAGGGCAGCTTTGAGATCAGGATAGAATGCAAATTTTTCGATCCTTTCAATGAACTGGCTAACTTCAGGGTTCGGCTCATCCGTATCACCTTCCATGTATGCATACAGGCTTTTAAACATGCGGCTGGCGGCTCCTGAAGCCGGTACCATCTTTGATATCAGGTAGTTTTGTGACTTTTCCTCAAAGTCCTTTATCCATTTATCCACTTCGGATGCTTCGATCACCTGAATGCCATCATCAGGTGTGGCTGCGGCTGCCAGGGATATGTATGGAAATCCTTGCTTGAAATGCTCAATCTGTTCATTAATTTTTTCGATTGAAATATTTTTTTGTTTGAATTGTTTAAGGTCTTTTGGGGTGAACATACTGTAATGGTTTAGGTTATCGGCAACAAAGGTATAAATCTTATGGATAGGGAACTCACATCAATATTAAAAGAAGATAAATTTTGGTTTTGTTTGTTTAAAAAATTTATATCTTTGCACTCCCTTTTTAATTGCCCAGATGGCGGAAATGGTAGACGCGCATGGTTGAGGGCCATGTACTCGCAAGGGTGTGCAAGTTCGAGTCTTGTTCTGGGCACCAAAAAAAAGTTATGAGTTTTGAGGGTTGAGTTAACTCAACCCTTTACACTCTGCACTCAAAGCACACCACTTGCCCAAGTGGCGGAATTGGTAGACGCGCTAGTTTCAGGGACTAGTATCTGTATGGATGTGAAGGTTCGAGTCCTTTCTTGGGCACAAAAAAGCTGCAAATTTTGCGGCTTTTTTTATGCCCACTTCTTTGGCCTTCTCTCTCCTTCGAGTATCGAGCATCCAGTATCAAATAACAAATAACATTTTACGTCCTGTACATGATATCCGAGTGGGGGAAAGACTTCGTTTTAGCTATTCAAAATTTTATTTTTTCTTCTTTGAAATTCTTCTTCAGTAATGATACCCTTCAACATTAATTCATGTAATTTGGTAATTTCCTCTGCAATGTCTTTTTGAGTATCAGATTTATTTCCAGAAACTGCGTTTGCTAGTCCCTTTGCTTGTTCCCTTATTTGTTCTTCCTTATTAAGTTCTTGATATTCCGTAATTGTATCTTTCAGCAGTCTCGGTCGCTGAATCATTTTGTGTATTGTAGATCCAGCTTCTGCTGCTGATTGTATTTGTACATTGCCATAATTAAAAATTCTTCCTGACAGGGATTGTCGATATGAAACATTATTTATTTTATCCAATGGGGTTTCTTTTGAATTTCTTGAGAATACTCCATATTCATCTATAACTCTATAATTGGTGACCGCCCAGAGATTTGAACTCCTGTCATAAATTCTATAGAATAACCAAATAAATGACGCTCCTGCAATAAGTAGGACATAATTGCGGTATTCTGGATTTGGGAAATACCAATAAATAAGTAAGAAAACCAATGTCCAAAAAACAGGAGGAATTAATACAAACCAATGTTTTCTTATGATTAAAATAATTTCTTCGTTTTTCTTTATTTGAGTTCTCATGACTGATGTTTTTAACCTTGTCCCTATTTAGATTTTTTAATTAATCTTTTGAGTTTAGTTTTAGCCTTTTTATCAGCATCATTGTCTTTGACTTCACGTTTATGAACCTCTTCATTAATTATTTCAACTACATCTTCATTTGCAATCTTCAAATTAGAAGCAAACTTTCTGAGTTTAAGTCGTATTGAGTTAACAATTTCACCATCTTCGAGAATAACACTAATTATTATTGAATAAATTTAATAAAGTTGATGGTAAAGTTGACGGAATTTCTTTATTTCTTTTAGCATGAACAGTAAAATAGAAAAGAAATGTTTGTTCAACTAAATTGAATAATGGGTTTCTTGGCAGCTGTAAAATTTTGCAGGAAAATGTAATTAATAAATAGGTAGTCCTATTTTATGCCCACTTCTTATATTATTATCGAGCTATCTTTCTTCTGTATCCTTCACCAATCTCCTTTAACTATCAAATATTGAATATCGCATATGAAGTATGGGTTGGTTATTTCCTGCCTTGAATTGGTGAAAACAAAATTTCATTGCCAGAAATTGCTCTCTATTCCTCTTATTGTATCTTTACATCCTCATAAAAGAAAATAAGTGTCGAATCTATTGTAAAAAGCATATGACAGAAATTACAGGCAAGATTATTAAAATCATGGATCCCGTTTCAGGAGAAGGGAAAAACGGATCATGGAAAAAGCAGGAATTTATATTTGAGACCGCTGGTGAGTACCCCAAAAAGATATGTATCGCCAACTGGAATGATAAGGTCTCTGCTGACCTGCTCAAAATGGGTGAAGAACTAACGGTCAGCATCAATATAGAAAGCAGGGAGTTTAATGATCGTTGGTATACAGATGTGAAAATGTGGAAAGCTGATAAACAAGGCTCATCAACGGATGTTTCACAACCACCGCCATACACAAGTGCGGATGAACCTCCTATGCTGGAAGAAGATGACGGATTGCCCTTTTAAAGAAAATATCTTCTTTTTTACTATTTTTACTTCATGAACCCCAAATCAACTTAACACTCAACATCCCGAAAAACCAGAATTCTTTGAATCCATTGTTTTTCGTGGATCCTCTACAAAATACCAACTCAATGATTTGTGTTTTGTCGGGACTCAACACTCAACACTCAAAACTCAACACTCAACACTCAAAACTCAACACTCAACACTCAAAACTTATAATATGCGTTTATTACTTATCAGCAACTCAACCAATTACGGAGAAGAATATCTTGGATGGCCACGTCCGTATATTTCAGAATTCCTCGAATCAACAGGCGTAAAAAACATTCTTTTCGTGCCTTATGCCGGTGTAGGACTCTCTCCTGACGGAGATATTGATACATCCTATGATCTTTATGAAGACAGGGTTAAAGGCGTATTTGCAGAACTGGGATACAATATTTATTCTGTGCACAAGGAAAAGGATGCTGTGGAAGCCGTAAACAATGCTGAAGCCATTGCAGTAGGAGGGGGGAATACTTTTCACCTGGTACACATGCTGCATAAACTTGGTATCATGGATGCGATTCGCAAAAGGGCACTGGATGGTGTTCCGTACATGGGATGGAGTGCAGGGTCAAATGTTGCCTGTCCATCTTTGATGACCACCAACGACATGCCTATTATAGAGCCGGAAAGCTTTAAATGCATGAACCTGATCCCGTTTCAGATCAATCCTCACTACCTCGATGCCAATCCTGAAGGCCATGGTGGCGAAACCCGTGAACAGCGTATCGAAGAATTCCTCGTTGTGAATAAAGAGATGACTGTTGCCGGTCTCCGCGAAAGCTCACTCTTCGAAGTAGATGGATTCGCGCTGAAACTTAAAGGCAGCCGACCACTTCGTATCTTCCGCTTCGGACAAGAAGCCCGGGAAGTAGAGCAAGGAGAAGATGTAAACTTCCTGATGGAATAGACTTTCCCGAAATGATTATGGATTATTAGTTATCCTCTTTCGCTAAAGCTATAGAGGACACAGTTAATTATGGATTGATATCAAGTATCCAGTATTTTGTTCCAGTGCTTCAGTGATTTTTGGTCCCAGATACCGGGGAAAATTAAATTGCTAAACTGCTTGCCCCGAGGACTCGGTGGTTAACCGGAAATCAAATCAGATATCAGATATCCTGTATCTATTTTCAATTTCCGGTCTCCGTTCTCCGGTCTCCGGTCTCCGGTAGCCGGTCTCCGGTCTCCCAATTTTCCCCTTATCTCATAAGCAATAAGTACCCAAACGTTTTGGTATTGCCGTCACCGGC